>CAKZVJ010000052.1 GCA_937923345.1 uncultured Saprospiraceae bacterium | reverse complement strand
GAAGAGTTAATCAAAAATATCAAAATGTATGCAAAGAATATAACTTATCAAAAACACCCTAAGAGGCTTAATACTATTGATAAGTACTTATATGTCAAAAACTTATACTGATAGGTTGTATAAACCTGATGCCTATCCGATTTTTATCGGGGGTAAAATGTTAATAGCTGTGTATAGAATAGAGTCCGCAGCTCCGTAGAGCTTGTCCCGATTTTCGGGTAGTGGCATGTTGAAAGTTTATTGGTTATCCAGTTTTAAAGAAAATAGCTAACACATACTACCAGGTCCAAATATACTTAGCGCGGTCTTGTGGGTTGATCTATCTCTAAGTTAGGGCGGACGAACGCCTATTTTTCGAAATAGAGTGGATTTGGAAGTTTTAACATACCACTCCTCTGGAGCGCTTAGATTCTATGATGCTTGTTGCTATGAACATGATGCTCCGCTGGAGCATTGAGTGAAAATATGTGCATAGGATTTCAATAAATAGAGTAGAAAGTAAAGCTAGCAAAGCTAATTTCCGTAGCGCCCCTTGCCCCAATTTCCGGAGAGTGGCATGTTGAAGATTTCAATAAATAGAGTATGAAATCAAAGTTGCTATTAACTTAATGCTCCGCTGGAGCATTAAGTAAAAATATGTGCAATGAATTTCAATAAAAAGAGAACGAAAGTACAGCTAGTAAAACGAATTACCGCAGCGCAGCTTGCCCCGATTTTTATCGGGGGTAAAATGTTCATAGCTGTGTATAGAATAGAGTCTGCAGCTCCGTAGAGCTTGTCCCGATTTTCGGGAAGTGGCATGTTGAAAGTTTCAATAAATAGAGTATGAAATCAAAGTTGCTATTAACATGATGTTCCGCTGGAGCATTGAGTAAAAAATATGTACATAGGATTTCAATAAATAGAGTAGAAAGTAAAGCTAGCAAAGCTTAATTGCCCGCAGCGCAGCTTGCCCCGATTTTTATCGGGGGTAAAATGTTAATAGTCATACATTGAATAGAATATATAGCTCCGTAGAGCTTGTCCCGATTTTCGGGAAGTGGCATGTTAAAAATTTAAATAAACAGAGTATAAAAGCAAAGCTATCAAGAACAATTGCCGAAGCACAGCTTGTCTCGATTTTTATCGGGGGTATAATGTTAATAGTCATACATTGAATAGAGTTCATAGTTCCGTAGAGCTTGCCCCGATTTTCGGGAAGTGGCATATTAAAAATTTCAATAAAAAGAGTATGAAATTAAAGCTAGTAAGACTAATTGCCGCAACGCTGCTTGTTCCAATTTTGTGGAGTGGCATATTAAAAATTTATTGATTATTCATATATTAGAGAAAATAAAAGCAAAAAAAAATGGCTAACACTTACACCCAACTATATTTCCACATAGTCTTCTCAGTACAAGGAAGATCTAATCTGATAAATAAAGCATGGAAAGAAGAGCTCTATAAGTACATCACTGGTATCCTAACAAATAAAAGACAAAAACTAATGATTATAAATGGTATGCCAGATCACATACATATTTTGCTTAGTGCAAAACCTGATTTTAATCTTTCAAATTTAATTAGAGATGTGAAATCAAGTTCAACTAATTGGATAAATACAAAAGGGTTTGTGAAAAGCAAATTTAGATGGCAAGAAGGATTTGGGGCATTTACGGTCAGCCAATCGGGTGTAGATAAATTAATCACGTATATCAAAAATCAAGAGAAAAATCATGAGAAGAAATCATTTCTCCAAGAATATCAAGAGTTTTTAGAAGCCTATCAAGTTGAATATAAACCCGAATATTTATTCACAGAAGTTTGATGTCATTATTCAATAAACCCCTGGCTTGATAAGTAGTATTCTGCCTGATGGTATAATAAAGAATCTAGTACTTGGGTATCACCATTAGCTTTTTTATGCAAATCACTAATCCACTCCGCATTGTTCTTGATTCGCTTAATCATACCATTGATTTGTTCTTCCCTAATTTGTTCAGGTGTAGACAGATTTTGAATGGCCTTAAATGCTTCCTCTTCAAAACCAAAAGGGAAGTCATGAAGATTAGCGGCGGTGGCCAAAAGTATTATGATATCGTGTTGGTGAATAATTGATCTCAAATCATAATCCTTCGCTTGACGGTCTTTCACTTCTGGATTATCAGTATGAATAGTGTTGTTGTAATACCAATACATTCCTTTTCCTAAAACCTCTTTGGAAAAGCCTTCTGCAAATAAACCCCAATAATAACTGTCTGCAATAACTAAACCCATAGGCTTGTCAATATATGCGCTGTCTATAGCATAAGTGCGATAGGCATACCGTGTAGTATCCTTTAGATTGTATATATTGAGTAGATGTCGCAAGTCATTGTCTCTTCCTTGAGCAGGAAGCATTTCCATTTTTGATTCTCGAAGTTTGCTAAGTTTCCAGTCGGTCTTTTCTTCTAGCTTTTCTACAATAGTATTCCAGACGAACAACCTTGCATAGTTATTCCAGTGTGTTCCTAGATTGGGATAGAGTGCATAGCTACTACTGTCCTTTATTTCTAAGAACAACTTATTAAAATCAAGGTGATTTATGTCTTTTGCATTTAATTGTTGTGCATAGTAGTCGTAGTTGGATATCTTTTTTTGCAGTTTGTCATACGCAATGGGGAAGTGATCAGGAAAATAGTCGGCCTTGGAAGGAGCAATCACCACAAGCAGTTTTTTATTCCAGTTGTCCAAAGAGTCTTGGATAGCTTTTATTTTATAAAGCTTGTCATCGATGATAGATTCCCCTAAAAAGTTATTGCCCAAATAGGAGTCCAAATAGAGCTTGTCAAAAAGCATATTGTCTTTGCCTTTTACCACTACATCAGCATTGACCTTGTCAAATAAGTCAAAGTCAATTTGGTTTCTTATTTTTATTAATACGCTCCGTAAGAAGAATTTGGAATTACTGCGTAGATCCATTTTTTTCTGGTAGTCCCCAGAAAACCAAGCTGACCAAGAAAGTTTAGGCCGTTCTATTTTATTATAAGTACCTTGTAGTGGTTCTATTTGACGGGTATGAAAGAAAGAGATGAGCACGAAGCATGACATGAACAGCATCAGTGTAAAAAATAGTATTTTATATGTTCTTTCTCCAATCATATTATTTGCCTATTTACGGCAATAATTATTTAGGGGGTGTAGTTTAGTTTTAGGGGGTGCTCTTTAGTTTTTTAGTCCTTGCGCAGCTTTTTTCTTTGCTTCTTGTTTTAAGAAATAGTCTGCATCTATATACAAAAGTGTGTCTATAGGAGTCCCAGTTTTTAAAGACTTAGCTTTCAGTTTGCCAAACCAATCTTCATTTTTTCTGATGCGTTTTACCATACGGCCTACTTCTTTGGCTCTTACTTCCTTCGGAGATGGTGGATTTAAAATGGCTGTTAATAATTCTGATTCAAATCCAAATGGGAAGTCTACTAAGTTGGATGGATTAGCCATAAGTATGATGATGTCATTTTTAAGGGCTGTACTAAGTAGGTCAAAATCTTCCTTTTTGTATATGATGCCATTTTCTGTAGGGTAGACGCTTTTGTTGTAATACCAATACTGACCATCATTTAATATCTCTCTGGAAAATCCAAGACCACGCAGTCCCCAGAAAAAGCTATCGCCGATGACCATGCCTAAGGGCCTGTCTATATCCGTAGTGTCTATGTAGTAATCATGGTAGGCCATCTTTGCATCATCCTTATATCCATAAATATTCAGTAGGTCATATAAGTCTCTTTCTTCACCTTCGGGGTGTCGCCATGCTACACCTCTAGATTTAAGGCGTCCCAATTTCCAATTGGAGTCTGCCTCTAGTTTTTCGGCAATCATGTTCCAGACGATTTGTTTACAGGAACTACTCCAATGAATTCCTTTTCGAGAGAAGACCGGATAGGATATAGTATCCTGCATATCCAGAAACAATTTATTGAAGTCGAGATGATTGATACCCTTCTCTATAATTTGTTTGGAAAAATAATCATAATTGCTTCTACGCTTGCTTATGGTGTCATACCGTACTGGGAAGTTATTGGGAAAATAGGCCGCTTTGGACGGCGCAATAACCACCAACAATTTTTTATTCATGTTGGCTAAGGTGTCTTGCAGATTCTTTATTCTATCTAAGCGGCTATCTATTTTGTCTTCTCCTATGAAAGTTAGCCCCAAGTAGGATTCTATATAAGCTTTTTGGTATAGCACATTGTCTCGCCCCTTGACCACATCTTTTGCATTCACTTTATCAAATAGACTGTAGTCAAATTGATTCCGAATTTTAATCAGTGCAGATCGGAGAAAGAAGTGCGTCTTGGTTCTCTCATCCATTTTACTTTGATATCCCCCACTGAGCCAGTTCTTCCAAGTCAAAGCTGGCCTTTCTATTTTTTTGAAAGATCCATACAAGTGTACAACTTGTCTATCTAGAAAAAATGAGACCAGTGTGATGCTCATCAAAAAGAGCATCAAGACAAAGAATAATATTTTGCTTTGTGGTCTCATTAAAATCTAAAATAAATAAATGGATTGAAACTGTTGGTCGCCAATGTGCCTAGAGAAAAGCAAAATAGAATAAGACTAGTAATGAAAAAGGTGATGTTCCATGATTTGCTCAGGTATCCTTCAAATAAGCTTTGTTGTATGCGTTTGCCATATTTTGGTATCATAACAAAAAAGGAAAAGAAGAAACATAAAATTAGTACAAAGTAGAATAGCTTATCTGCAGCAAATAATATCTGCTTGAAGTCAAATGCAAACAACCTTTGATAGTAAATCATGGCGTCACTAAACGTCTCTACTCTAAAGACCACCCAACTTAAAACCACTATAAAAAAGGTAAGCAGAATGGAGAAAGGTTTTCCTATAGCGTCATAAAATCGCAATAAGAAGAGTCTATCTAGAATCAAGAAACTCCCGTGAAACACTCCCCAGAGGATAAAATTCCAAGAGGCGCCATGCCATAGACCGGAAAGTAGAAACACGATCCACAGGTTACAATACATTCTGCTGGTAGAAACTCTATTTCCACCCAAAGGAATGTATAAGTAATCTCGCATCCAATCTCCTAAAGTCATATGCCAGCGCCTCCAAAATTCTGTAATGCTGCTAGAGGTATATGGATTGTCAAAATTCTCTGGAAACTTGAATCCAATCATGCGTCCAATTCCGATAGCCATGTCTGAGTATCCACTAAAATCAAAATAGATCTGGAAGGAATAAGCGAGCAGTCCCACCCAGGCTGTGCTGCTGTCTAACTCCGTAAGATTTGAAGCGCCCATGATGGCATCTGCTTTCTCCGCCATGACATTAGCTATTAGTACTTTTTTAGATAAGCCGATGACAAATCTATAGAAGCCCATCAGGCGATCTTCGTAGCCCGCTACTCGATCTGTGATTTGCTTGGCAATGGTATTATATCGGATAATGGGCCCTGCTATCATCTGGGGAAATAGCATGATGTACAATAGATAATCACTTAATTTATCTAATGGTGCATTCTTTCCTTTATAGACATCGATAGAGTAAGTCAAAGTCTGGAAGGTGTAGAATGAAATCCCAATAGGCAGCACCACCGATGTCCAAGATAAATCTTCAAAACCAAACCCATCAAGCAGCGTATTTAGATTGTCTACAAAGAAATTGGCGTATTTGAAGTAGGCGAGTAGCCCTAGGTTAAGCGTAAGAGAGGCTGCTAGAGCCAATTTTCTTTCTTTTGGTAGGGTCATTTTAGACATCTTCCTAACCAAGAAGAAGTCAATAATGGTAGAGCCTAATAGAATAAAAATGAATGATGGCGCTCCCCAGCTATAAAAGAAGATACTAAAGGCAAGGATTACATAGTTTTTGTATGCCTTACCGCTGAGGTAGTAGATGCACAAAAAACAAGGCAAAAAATAACAAAGAAATGCGATGCTACTAAAGACCAATTTTTTTTATTCAAAGCTAAGTATTTTATTCGTTTTCATACATTCTCTATCGCTTAGTTGAATCTTTTAGTTTTAGAAAAAATCCGTACCTTCCAGCGATTTAGAAATGAAGAAGTTACTTATCATACAGACTGCTTTTATTGGAGATGTTATCTTGGCTACTTCGCTTATAGAAAAGCTGGCGGGATTCTATCCTCATCTTGAGATAGATTTTTTACTTCGTAAGGGGAATGAATCATTGCTGCAAGGTCATCCGAATTTGAATGAGGTCCTCATCTGGGATAAGAAAGAAGGAAAGTATAATAATTTATATAAGACTTGGCGAAAGATACGCAAGAACAACTATGACGTGGTGCTTAATCTGCAGCGCTTTTTATCTTCGGGGCTACTAAGTGCATTTTCTGGAGCGAGTAGGATTATTGGATTTGATAAAAACCCAATGGCGCTGCTTTTTACGGAGCGCTTTCCGCATGAAATACATGCTACCCAACAATCTCCGCATGAAGTGGAGCGCAATCATCAACTTATCCGAAACTTAACGGATAATCAGGTATTGAATCCAAAGCTCTATCCAATAATGAAAGATTTTGCTTTGGTAAGGGAAGAGGATAGCTATGTAACTATATCTCCAACCTCTGTTTGGTTCACGAAGCAATGGCCTGCAGAAAAATGGATTGACTTAATCAATCGTCTACCAAGGGATAATAAAATATTTTTATTGGGAGCACCAAGTGATAAAGAAGCTTGCCGTCACATAGCCAATACATCTACACATCCTACGGTAGAAGTGAAAGCAGGTACCTTGAGTTTGCTCCAATCTGCTGCTTTAATGAAAGGTGCAATTATGAATTATGTCAACGACTCTGCGCCTCTTCATTTAGCCAGTGCAATGAATGCGCCCGTCACGGCAGTATTTTTGAGCACCATCCCAGAATTTGGTTTTACTCCACTTTCAGATAATAGTCGAGTGTGTGAAACGGCTCAGGACTTGACTTGTCGCCCTTGTGGTCTACATGGTAAGAGCGCTTGTCCAGAGGGGCATTTTAAGTGCGCAGAAATAGAGGTGTTATAGAGCTCACTTAGTCTGGGCATATTGAAATACTTTAATATGAAATTAGCGTAAATTTACTTAATCTGTTAAAGAGTATAGCTGACAATTCTCAACTTTTTGGACGTTGAATTTGTTTTATTCTGTGACCAGTTTTAACCTAAGCAGACTATGTTTCTCCCTAGCCGTCGCGACTCGCCGCAGGCGACCAAGCGAGTCGACCGGAGGGAGTAGGACAAGCGGTGGTAGCGTTATATCCCATGCGGGCGGCCCATGTAGAGGCGCAGGCAGTCCACGTAAAGGCGCAATATCTTGCGCCTCTACGCGCGCAGCCCATGGGATGTAGTAGCGAACGACGCGGTCCCGTCCCGTATAGACGCAAAATTTTGCGTCTGTACGGGATCGGGATGGCCCATAAAAATTGAATATCAAAGAATGAAAAAACGCCATCAATGGCTAAAAAATAATATTCATGAAAAAAGATAAAAAGCTTAAAAAAGTGTTACCCGCCTTCAAAGTGAACATGGGCGGAATCATACTCGATCAGGCCTTGCCGCATAAGAATGTGGAAATGATAGATCCCTTTTTGTTGGTGCATCATTTGGAACATACTTTTGATAAAGGGACGGTGCAAGCCAATGCTGGAGTGCCACCACATCCGCATAGAGGTTTTGCGCCCGTATCATTTGTGTTTAAAGGGGGAGTGCATCACAGAGACTCTACGGATAAGTCGAGTGTGGTCTATGCTGGTGGAACGCAGTGGATGCATGCTGGAAAAGGAATCGTGCATAGCGAACGGCCTGCGAAAGAGGTGGCAGAAGCAGGGGAGACTTGGGAGTTGATACAGTTCTGGGTGAACGCTCCGGCGAAGTATAAAATGACGGAACCGGAATATGTCGGTCTGGATAAAGATAATACGCCGCTGTCTTGTACGGCGGATGGTAAGGTAGAAGTAGGTGTCGTCGCAGGTACTTTTGATAATTTGCAAGGTCCGATAAGTACCTTGACGCCGATCATGGCATTAAGATTGACCTTTAATGAGGAAGGGGAAGTGGACATACCTGTTCCTGAAAATTATAATGGGTTTGTTTATTTGTTGGACGGTGCTTTAACATATAATGGAGAAACAAAATTAAAGTCAAAAGATTTAGCTTGGCTAGATAATGAAGGCGTAATGATTAAGCTAAAAGCGACCAAAAATACCAGAGCGATTTTGCTAGCGGGCCAACCTATCAATGAACCTGTGGCGACCTATGGTCCGTTTGTAATGAATGAGCAATCTGAAATAATGCAAGCGATGCGAGATTATCAGGTAGGGAATATGGGAAAACTAGACGAAGTATTTGAATAATTATGGAACGTAGAAAATTTGTAAAATATGCGGGCCTAGCGAGCCTTGCTGCTGGTTTGTTTCCAGCACAAAGCTTGAATGCGATGGCGCCAAAGTATTCTGCGCATCTGATGAAGTTTGCAGGGGTTTCTACGCAAATTAGGCATGGCGCGCTCAATATTCCTTTCGCTTCTGCAGGCTTAGAAAAGATGCCATTCAAGTGGGTGCTCGACGTGCATCAAAATATATTTTTGAAAGATGGATTTCAAAGAAATATAGACGAGGATATGAATGTTATTTCTGTGGCTTTAGCGGAGGGAGATAAGTTCGATGCGCTGCAGATCAATAAGCAATCCGATAAGATTAGTTTTTTGTGGAAGGAACAATGGCTAGATTGTGCTAGTGATTTACCGATGCAAGAATTAGCAATCGAAAATGAGCACTATACTTTTTATTTGGGCCATATTGCGGAGGCGGCGTATTTATCTTTCAAACAAAAATCTAATGTGGATTACTTCGTGCAAGTAATAGATGGGCAGATAGAAAATCAAGAAAATGTTCTCGATAGCGAAAGTGGTCTTGGGTTGATATCTGACATTGACTTGCAGCAAGAATTTCTGGCAAAAACAGAGAGTAGCGTTTTGATAATTGCGCGTCAAAAGTAAAGGTTGCGAAGCTGCATAGATACTCCTTTAATCTATCTCACGTTTTTTTCATATGAAGTAGAATACTTCTCATAGAGGTACTTTTTTGAATGAAGTACTTTTTTAAATTCTAGCCAACATATGAAAAACACACCTCACACTAATGAAGAGCTAATGTCTTCATGTCATGAAACTAGTCTCTGTGGTAGTCCTTATTATCTTATTTATGGGAGTCGAATACCCTTTTACCTAAGGTATCTGAGAATACTTTTTGGTCTATTGCTGCTACTAATAATGAGTTGCGGAAATGATGATGATGTTTTACATGTTGAAGATTCTAAAATAGGTGAAACAACACTTAGTCCGCAATCTTCCTTGGCAAAGATGAACATTAGTGTGGAGCCTTCTGCCCTTGCAAATTTGACGAAGAAAACTTATGTGAATGCGCAGTTAAGTATTGGACAGTGGAAAGAATATGACAATTTAGTGTCGCCCATCGAGATACGAGGTCGAGGAAATTCTACTTGGGGATTTCCGAAAAAGCCATTTCAATTTAGGTTTCCAGATAAAGTAGAAGTGTTGGGATTGCCCAAAGATAAAAAGTGGATTCTCCTTGCTAACTATACCGATAAGTCCATGCTGCGAATTGAATTAGGATTTTTATTTGGACAGCGGAGTCTCTTGGAATGGACACCTGAGAACAAATTCGTTGATTTGTACTTCAACGAAGACTTTCATGGGACCTATCAAGTCGTCCAGAAAGTAGAGGAATCAAACAATCGAGTCGATATAGGAGAGGATGGCTACCTGCTAGAAATAGATCAGATGTCTGGATTAAGTTCAGATGATGTGTACGTGCGTACAGAGCGAAATTTGTATAATATCAAAGAACCTGAATTGCAAGTTGATAGCGAAGCGTATACATATATCCAGAACTATTTGAGTCAAATGGAAGAGGCGATATGGTCTGAAGATTTTTTGGATCCCGAATTAGGTTATCAAAAGCACCTAGATATTGATAGCATGGTTGATTGGTATCTTATCAATGAAATCTCAAGAAATACAGATAGCAAATTTTTTACCAGTGTGTTCTTGCACAAAAAAAGAGGAGAGAAAATAAAGATGGGACCTTTATGGGATTTTGATTTAGCATTTGGGAATGTAGACTATAATGACAATCATATGACGGACGGTTTCTTCCTGAAAAATGAGGGCTGGATGGTACGTTTATTTGAAGATCCTGTTTTTGTAGAGAGGGCGAAAGAACGGTTTCTTCATTTTTATGAATATAAGGATGATTTGAAAAATATAGTGCGAATGCGCGCTATGTCCTTACATGAATCACAGATTAGAAATTATGAGAAGTGGGGGACATTAGGAAGATACGTTTGGCCTAATTATGTTTACTTCGATACCTATGAAGAAGAGGTGGATTATTTGGTGGACTGGGTAGATGATAGATTTGAATGGTTGAAAGGTGCTTTTGAGGAATTGTGATGGATAGTACACTTTCTATCGGTTAAAATACCACTATACTAGTTTTTCATTTAGTTTTTTTCGCCACATAGGAAACCCATCTACTATATTTGATCCTGCGCTTTTGTGATTTATTTTACTAAAAATCAATTCTTCGTTTTGTTCATGATTGATGTATTGTAGTCTCCCTTGATCTCGGATATAATTAATCTTTCTACTTACAAGAGACAAAAAGTTGGCTCTGTTGTGGCTTTTATCCTTGCTCCATAAATAGGTAGCATGTGAGTTGAGCAGCTCCCAGATGAAGTGATGCATGTCTTCACCTTCAACATAGAATAAAAATCCAAATTGAGGAGTAAGGGTGAAATGAATTCTTTCATTTTCGGACTGCAAATAACCAGAGATATATTCAAGCTGCTTTCTATTTCTTATACTTTCTAATGCAAGAATTTCTTTCAATAAATCCTGATCAGATTTTCTGATGTTGTTGCCAACTTCTCCCTCAAATCCATCAAAGTATTCATCGGGCGTAAACAAGCTTTTGTCTATCGCTATCACTTTAGGTTTTTTGATTTTATTTTTTATTTCGAGTCGCTTGATTGAATTTATCAATTGCTCATTAATTTGTGAAATCTGAGGAGAACTAAATTTGTAGGTGGATCTATCGTTTTTGTTTCCTATGCTGCCTTTTATTTTGATTTGCCGGCTGCCGAATATTTTGCTAAAATAAAATTTGATATATTCAAATTCTGGAATTATTTCTGGATTATAGATTTTGATTAAGACTTTATTGGATACGCCTTTAATGGATTTGCTGGTTTCTACATATCCCATTTTGAAAGTAACCTTGGATATCGATTGGTTGAATTCAAAATGTCGAGCATCTTTTATATTCTCATACGCTTCATTTGATTGACTTAAAAATCCATCGTCGCATTCTTCAAATTTATTTATTTCATAATAGGTCAAGACTTTTTGAAGCTTGTTCCAATGTAGATCTTGAAAATCTATTCTGTTTATTTTGAATTTAGGATTTTGCTGCGCGAATGATTCACTATGACCGTTGTTGTAATCAGATACCTGAACCTTCAATACCCCTGTAGCTTTGTTGAAACCGATCATGGCCACTTGCCAAAATATTTCGCCAGATGGACGAACACTAAAAGTGCCTTTGTTAGGGAAGTTTGTATTCTCCCATATTATTTTATCATCAACATTGAAGTGAATCCCTGATTCGCTAATCCTCAGTATTATATGTTTATTTTTTTCACTCATTTATTACCGTACACAAATGCATTAGGATTTAGGATATGCCCAATCAACATTACTTTAAACATGGAATATATGAAGAATTTACAAAAATTGCCCAAGGAGCCCGTTCTGCAGAGTAGTTTTTTATTTAAAAATACTATTTGCAGAAAAAGGCTATTTTTGGACTTTGTAGGTCATTTAGAATTTTAGACTAGATTTCATGTCGCGCATCGCCTTATACTTTTGTTTGTTTACCATACTAGTAGTCAATTGCTTCTACTATCCAAAATGGAATAAGAAAGGAGTAGAGGCGACCATCTCCTGGGATGTGTCAGGCTATTATATGTACCTGCCAGCTCACTTCATTTATAAGGATATCAAAAAATGTGGCTTCAAAGATCAAGTTATTAATAAACACAAAATGACGCCTAATTTTCAGCAAGCCTTTGTGCATGAGGAGTCTGGCAATTATGTAATGAAATATTCCATTGGTCAAGCAGTCTTGTATTCACCTTTCTTTTTCGTAGCGCATGCTTGGGCCTTAAATGACAGCAGCTATGAAGCAGACGGATTTACTTTTCCCTATCAATTTATGATCTCTTTGTGGATGATGATATTGACTTTCATTGGCCTCCTATTTCTTAGAAAATCATTGATAGCTTACTTCAGTGAGTGGGCAGTAGCGCTAGGTCTGATAGGAATAACCTTTGGGTCTAACTATCTCAACTATGCAGCGATAGATGGAGCAATGACGCATAATTCCCTTTTTACGATGTACTCCTTGTTGATTTATGTGACCATTCAGTTTTACAAAAATCCAGATCTCAAAAAAGGACTAGGTATTGGATTTCTAGTAGGTATGGCGGCCTTGATACGGCCTACTGAAATAATATCTTG
>CAKZVJ010000051.1 GCA_937923345.1 uncultured Saprospiraceae bacterium | reverse complement strand
CGAGAAAGGCAGCGGCTGAGGCAAAGTGGAATTATTATTCCCAAGTATCTAGTGATATGGAGGTGATTTTTGACAAGTTGGTCAAGACGCGTCATGAGATTGCGGTGGCTATGGGGTATAAAAATTTTGTAGAGCTTGGATACAATCGGATGGTTCGTTCGGACTATAATGCAGCTGATGTGGCGAACTATCGTGCACAGATTTTGGAGCATATCGTGCCGGTAGCAACAGAATTATATAAGCGTCAAGCCAAGCGCTTGGGAATACCTTCTTGTAAGATATACGATGAGAGTTATTCTTTCGCATCTGGAAATCCTAAGCCAAAAGGAGATCCGGATTGGATCATAGCACGCGCCAAAAAAATGTATGAAGAGTTGTCTAAAGAAACGGGTACGTTTTTCAATTATATGTTGGATAACAACTTGATGGATTTGGTGAATAAAGAGGGCAAGGCAACGGGTGGATATTGCACATACATTTCTGGCTACAAATCTCCTTTTATCTTTTCTAATTTCAATGGGACGAGTGGGGACATCGATGTATTGACACACGAGGCGGGTCACGCATTCCAAGTTTTTTCTAGCAAAGAGATTGGCCTGAGTGAATACAATTGGCCGACTTACGAGGCAGCGGAGATACACTCTATGAGCATGGAATTTTTCACATGGCCTTGGATGAAATTGTTTTTCGAAGAAGATGTAGAGAAGTATAAATTTGCGCATCTGCAGGGAGCGATCAAGTTTTTGCCATACGGTGTGGCGGTGGATGAATTTCAGCATTTCGTGTATGAGAATCCACATTGTGGTATTTGGAAAAGGAATGCAGCATGGAGAGAGATAGAGAAAAAATATTTGCCACATAGAGACAACGCGGGCATTCCATTTTTGGAGAAAGGAGGATTGTGGCAGCGTCAAAATCACATTTTTGCCTCGCCATTTTATTATATTGATTACACCTTGGCGCAGGTGTGTGCCTTTCAGTTTTGGAAGAAAGATCGCGATGATCATGATGCGGCTTGGTCCGATTATGTACGCTTGTGCAAAGAGGGGGGGAGTAAACCATTTTTGGAATTAGTCAAGACTGCGAATCTTGATTCTCCCTTTGAGGAGGGCACGATTGCCAAGGTGATGAAACCAATCAAGGCCTATCTTGATGGGGTCGATGATTCTAAGTTTTAGGTAGTGTTTAGGTGGGGCCGCCACGAGGCATATTTTGGCTATGCCCGTGACCGGATCGTTCGCTACTTCTAAACCGAGCGATGAAAAAATCGCTCGGTTAGAAACGCTACCACTCCTCGTCTCTTGCGCCTTCCAGTTGCAGGGCTTAGACCTGCGGTCACGCCTAGTAAAACGTGTTCAATTCTTACTTGCAGCAATTTCTTTTATTTATCTGGTCTAGATTTTACCGTATCTCGTCTGATAATTTGTGGAAAACCATACTTACTTTATAATTTGATTCTGCGTTATAATGTTAACTATTGAGTTCATCTCTCAACGAGCGAATTGGACTTACAAATTAAAAATATACAATTATGAAAAATCATCTCCTATTCATTAGTCTTTGTTTTACTACGATTTTGATACTGCAGTCTTGCTCCTCAGATCCATGCGGAAATAGCAAGGATGATTTCTTAGAAAAGTTTGATGATCTAGTGACGCGTGTGGAAGCCATTGACTACGATACAGAGCATAAGGATTGGGAAGCCTATAATGATGAATTTAAACACATGATAGAAGAGTGCTACAAAATTCATGAAGATGATATGAGTAGTCGGGAGGAAAGAAAGTTCGCTAAGCAGACAGCGGTATACTATGTAAAAACGTTCACCGGCCAGGTTGATTTTGAAGAGTACGCTGCTGAATTTGGGAGCCTAATAGATAACAATATGGAAGATTTTTCGGAGGAGATAAACGCCGCTGTGAAGAAATTCAAACTTGATATTGACTTGGATGAGGCACAGTTAGAAGAAATGCTGGGTGAATTTGGAGAAGATATCGAATCCTTGGGTAAAAAATGGGGTAAAAAGCTTGAAAAAATCATCGAAAAGGAATAAAACTTCCTCACAAAGAGAAACCAACATATTAAAAGCCCGTCTAATAAACAGATGGGCTTTTTTATTTGCTATCTAAGGGAATTGAAACTAACTTTGCACGCGTGTACGACATTATTCTTGCATTTATTACTGCTTTCACACTCACTTATTTTGCCATACCTTCTATTATCAAGGTAGCAAGAATAAAGAACTTGTGTGATGAACCTGGGGAGCGAAGATCTCATACCGTGAGTACTCCGTCTTTGGGAGGTGTCGCTATTTTTGCAGGGGTTATTTTCTCTATCATTCTATGGACTCCATTCAACGTCTTCGGAGACCTTCAATATATTCTTTGTGCTTTCATAATCATATTTCTCGTAGGTGCTCGGGATGATATAGTGCCTGTTTCTCCTACCCATAAGTTGATAGCCCAGATATTTGCTACCTGTATTCTTGTATTCAAGTCGAATGTGGTCATTACAAGTATGTATGGCTTGTTTGGAATTGAGGATTTGAATATGATGGTAAGTTATGCTTTTTCCATCTTTACCATCTTGGTTATCATCAATGCCTTTAACCTGATAGATGGAATTAATGGCCTTTCGGGAAGTATAGGGACGCTTATCTCAGTTACCTTTGGTACTTGGTTTATTTTGATAGATAGATTGGAATTGGCCATTATTGCATTTACTTTGGCTGGATCTACGATTGCCTTTCTAAAATATAACGTAACGCCTGCTAAGATCTTTATGGGAGATACGGGCTCTTTACTACTCGGTATAGTGTGTTCTATTTTGGCGATTAAGTTTTTGGAGTGGAATAAATCTATCATGGCTTTGGCGGAATACAGCCATTTGAAGCAGTTCGCAGTAAAGAGTGTGCCTGCAGTAGCGATAGGCATTATGATTTTGCCCTTGTTTGATACGCTCAGAGTGTTTACTATGCGCGCTATGCGTGGGCGCTCCCCGATGAGTCCAGACAGAAATCATATTCACCATCTATTGATTGACCTTGGTTTTACGCATATGAAAGCAACTGGAATATTGGTATTGGTCAATACTATATTTATCGTCATGGCACTAAATCTACAGCAGATTGGTTCTTTTAATCTTATCGCGCTTATTTTGATTTTGGCTACGACCTTGACGGGCATCCTTTTTTATCTAGTGCGTCAAAAGAGGTTGGCTATTGCAGCCAGTCAAAGAATGTCTACCGCTTCAATGGAGGTAGATGCCTCACCCGCTTCGAGCAGTACCCTAAAAAGAGAAACTTTAAAAAGTAAATAAGCTACTAAATCGATAGCCATGAACTATGTATGGATTTTTGTGGGTGGCGGACTAGGTAGCATGTCTCGATTTTTCATATCCAATGTATTGTCTAAGTACAATTACAATTTTCCTTTAGCAACCCTAATCGCCAATTTTTTGGCTTCAATGATACTTGGTTTTTTTCTTGCGCAGGCTTTGGCAGGACATGGCTCAGATATGAAAAAGGCCTTAGTGATGACTGGATTTTGTGGAGGGTTTAGCACCTTTAGTACTTTCAGCGCAGAATCTTTTCAACTCTTGCAGCAAGGGCATTATGGCTATGCATTGCTGAATATAATAGGCAGTATCATAGTGTGTTTACTTGGTGTTTTTATTGGTTATAAGCTGGCTGCTTAGGTCTGTTTATTAGTGCCTATTCAAAGCCCATCTTTCGCAAGAGCTGCTGCCACATTTCATTGATATCTTCAGATACCTCTAGTTTTAAGGTGAGCGTCAAGTAGATGCTTGCTATTACTATTGATTTCAATAGTAAGTTTGCGATAGGATGCCCCATATCTGGTATGAGGTAGGCGAGGCCAAAAGAAAGTGCTCCAATACCCAGTACCCAAAGTGTTTGTGCTGAAAAGGGTTGTATGCTAAACTTCAGATAAATAAAAATCAGCTTGATCAAGTTGTAAAGGGTCAAGGATAAAAAGGTAGCCATAGCGGCTCCGATGACTTGAAACTTTGGGATCAGCACTAGATTGAGGATGATATTAATGACAGCCATCAGTAATATAGCGACTACATTGAATCTGTAGTACTTTGAATAATTTATAATCTGCGAATTGATGCTGGTGGCCATGTCAACCAACTTGGCTAGTCCGATGGCCATGACTATGTAGTATCCGCTGTAGATGTCAAAATCGTCTCCTGGCATCAAGTGAAATAAATCTATGATGCTTGCCATCACCAATGCAAAAAGCAATACCCCAAAAATAAGCAGATTGAGAGAAGACTTATTGTATAGAGCATCTACTTGAGGAATGTCTTTTTTGTTTATGGCTTCAGCAACGATTGGGGAAGCAATTTGTAAAATAGCAGTGGTGGGGATAGCAATAGCATTCCCTATGAATAAGGCAATATTGTACACGCCATTATTTGTAAAATCTATAAGTGTACTCACCATCAAAGAATCTATCCTGAAAGCCAGCATACTCCCCATCCCACTCAACAAAGAAAACATAGCGAAGGAGGACATGCCTTTCATTAATGGTTTATCTACAATGTCAAATTTAAAATGGAGCTTCAATTGCCCTAGGTGAGAAAGGTATACCGAGATGCCAATTAGCGCTAGAATGTAGGTGCCCAATATTCCATTAACTAAAAATGAAAAAGGGACGTATTCGAAATAGCAAAGCAAGATGAGAATAGGAAGGCTCAACTTGATTAGATTGAGGAAAATTGAAGGAATTACTATCCGCTTAAAATTTGAAGTATAACTATACAGCAAATTGAAGAGACCGATAATCAGGGCAAGGATGGCAATCTTGAAAAATTGATTCGTATATAAGTCCGGCTTATCTTCATAGATGTCAAAGATGGTATCTTTAAAAAGAAATAGAATGGCCAAGACGATTAAGCCACCCACCAAATATTGCAGGCCTAGAATGGACAAGAGCCCATTGTGTCCATTCTTTTCATCTTTAAAAACTGGAAAATATCTGATCGCCACCGAGGTAGCTCCAAGCAAGATAAATGGTGATAGGATAAAGGCGGTGTCAATAACAAAACGCGCTGCGCCGTACAGCTCTTGATCTCTAGAGTAAATGAAAATAGTGCTGAAGGCAGCTAGGAAAACCCCAGCATAGTTCACTATGCTTTGCTTTATTCCTTGTCGTTTTATTACACCCATTAATCAGCTTAAGCGCTTTATACCATCTTTTAGTGATATAAATGCATGATTTACAACAAGCAGCACTTTGTTGTATTGCTTGTTTACCTATTTCTTTTTACGCTTGGTAGATTTTATGGTTGGCTTTTTAGCCACTTTATCTACCTCGGGCTCAGAGATATTGTCAACTAGAGTAGGGTCTTCTTCTGGCCCTTTACCAGTAAATATGGAATACAACACAAATCCGAGTCCCAACACCAGTAAAATCGATAGAATCAAAGTAATCAACTCGCCTCTATAGTAAGAGCTCGGTTCAAACTTGAATTCTATGGTATGATTACCAGCCGGTATTTTCAGAGCTCGGAGAATATAGTTGACCCGAATATGCTCTACAGGTTTGCCATCTATGTAGGCATTCCATCCTTTGTCTGGACCATACCATACTTCTGAGAATACAGCTAATTCTTCAGCATTGGCATTAGACGTATAGCTTAGGTGATTAGGTTTGTACTCTGTCAAAGAAACAGTACCCGCTCCACTGGGCTGAAGACCACTAACATACTCAGCATACTCTTTATGCACAATAGCGGTTTGCTTAGGGTCAAATCCTGTCAGCGATTCTATCTCTTCATTAGGTGTATTGACCATCTTGAGTTCGCTGACTGTCCAGGCATTTCCTGCCGCAGGAAATTTCTGTGCTTTCTGATCCTGAGTGATTACGTATTTGGTATTGAGCATAGCCAATACCCCTTGATTGTTTTTACTAATCTGATAGTCGATAAGATCTTGAAAACGCTGTAATTTAGCCGCATTATACCCTCCTACAGTTTTATGAAAATACGAAGAAGACGCAGAGTTGAAGGTGTTGATACTCAAATCAAATACTCTATAATGAGGGTCTTTATCTTGCAGAATTTGCTTGTCTACAGGGCGCTCCACAAAGCTGTTTTCATACTTTGATTTATTTACAAAATCTCCGCTATCCACATAGCGTTTTGCAACTGTGACTACATCTCCCACCGCTAATACTCCGATACCGGCAATCAATACGACCTCTTTAATTTTATCTGTCAAGTATGCCCAAATCAAGCCTGCAGATAAAGCAATCAAGATTAAGGATCTAAATGAATCCCCTCTCAATAAAGAAGCTCGGTCTTTTGCCAAGGCGCTAAGGCTATAGCCTGCTTGCTCTAAACGACTATCTCCTGGCGAGGTCATGTCAAACATGGAAGTACCAAGCAATCCGAATATTAAGCAAATTCCACCCGTGATACCTGCTGCAATAAATGTCTGCTGTATCATGGACTTAGTATCTTTTCCTTTCAGGATATTGGAGAGTGCCAACATTCCTAAGATAGGTACAAAAAATCCAGCAACGACTAAGATACTATTCGGCGTTCTAAATTTATTAAACATGGGAAAGAAGTCAAAAAGCAATTTATTTAGCGCAGAGAAGTTTTTTCCCAAAGAGGCGAGTAGCATTAGTAGTGTTACTATCGCCAGCCACCATTTGATACTGCCTTTGACATTCATCAGGCCAAGCACAAACAGGAAACAGAATATTGCACCAAAATAGTAGGGTCCACTAGTGAAGGGCAATCCACCCCAATACAGGGGCGCTTTAAAATCCTTACCTATATTGGCGCCTTTTCTTTTTAAGTCTTTGTATAAAGCGGAGCTAGTGCCTACTTCTTCTTGCGAGCCCCCGCCGGCAGCGCCAGGGATGATACTTGAGGCTAAGTCTATCCAGCCATTACTCCATTGCATGGCATATTCCCATTCTAATCCCTTGGTCTCAGAGGAGCTAGTAGCCGCTGCTCCTTTAGAGGTTAGAATTGGGTCTCCTCTCATGGTGTCTTTAGCATATTCGTAAGTAGTCCATAGCTTCGAGGCTGAGGAGCCTACGCCTACACCTGTAGCGATAAGCAAGACCAAAAGGGCTTTGCCAAGATTGGCTCCATTCCCTGCTTTGAGTTGATTGATAATTTCTATGAGGACATAAATGCCTAGGCCTAGAAAGAAATAATATGTCATCTGAATATGGTTGGCATACAGGCTGAGTCCGATACCCAGTGCATAGATGATTCCCCCTTTGAGATAGTCCTTGCGAAAAGCCATAACCATTCCCATCGCTATCAAGCCAAAAGATGCTAGCACTCTCAGCTTGGTCATGTGCCCAGCTTCGAAAAGGGTCATGTTACCGGCCGAAAAACTGAAAGCCAAGGCGCCAATGACGCTAATCCAAGGATTTACTTTCATGTACACCATAAATAGATAAAACATCAAGGCCATTGCGAAGAAGTACCCGATTGGCCTAGGAATGAAAAGGTTGCTTGCTTTTTCGACGTAGTGCATCATATTGCTAGGCTGTGCACTATCGATTTGATAGGTTGGCATCCCTCCAAAAATAGAGTTGGTCCAAAGCGACCTTTCACCCGTTTTCGCCTTGAAATCTCTTATTTCTTTTGACATTCCTTGGAATTGCACGATATCTCCCGCTGGGACTACTTTGCCTTGTATTTGAGGCAAAAAGTAGATGATAGATACCAATAAGAATATTCCTACCGCGGCAAGGTGGGGTAGAAAGCGCTGAAAAGGATTAGGAGTTGCCATAAATTGCTTTGATTATATCGAACAAAAATAAAGAAATATTGCTGATACTCGAATATAATATGAATACGGCTATTTAAAGGCTATAGATATGCCAATAGGGTGCAAAATTGTTAATGGCTAAAGGCGTTAACAATCATTAACAAGTGGAAAGGGGAGTGGTGTTTTATGGGGTGAATCATAAAGTGCTTGTTTTTGCTATGCTTGAAGTTTTTCAAGAATGGTTCATGGAGGTTTTTAATCTCCATTGATATATACTTGGTTATGAGATAACCTAAATTACTAGGGAAAATATTTTGTTATCTGAGCGAGTTTGGATTTTCTTGCGATGGTGTTATATGTATGTCAATTTAGTTGGTTGCATGGAAAGCTAAGTATGAGATGTGTAAGACATCGAGGTTGAAAACCTCGACGAACGATGGCAGAGACAAGAATAAGTAGTGCAATGCACTACTTATTCTTGTCTTTTTTATTTTAAGGGATGGAGGTACAGCCGATTATCTACAATTATTTTGGTGGATTGATATGGATAGGTAGATCTTGGCAGCTCAGTAAGGCTAGTGATTGAAAAAAAAACTTCAGATAGCAAGGCTTTAGCCTTGTTATTTGAAGTTTTAAAAATGGCTCGTCGAGGTTTTCAACCTCGATGCTATACACGTGCCATAGTTACATGTAATTAGGTTTTTAGGCATGATAATCTACCTCTAAGGGACTTATTTCGACCAGTCCAGTTATATTTTTAACATAGTCGCATGCACTTGAATACACATAATGCTCTGGTAAATTCACTAAACCAGCTCTTACAGGATTCAGATGGATGTAATCAAATCGAGCCTTAATCCACTTTGGACTAGATAGCTCTATTGGATAGTTATCACGTTTCCAAAATTGATAGTTTGTGTTGTTTTTATTATACTTCGCGAAGTATTTCATTAATTTCAACAGCCAAACTTGCCGGCTTTCTTTAGTGTTTTCTAGTATTTCAGCAATTATTTTCTTCGAAGTATGTCGTTTAAAGTCTCTGATGATATTTGACAATTCGTATTCCTCTTGGGCAGATACTATCAAATGCATATGATTGCTCATAATAACATAAGCATGGACATTTAAACCTTTATTGCTTGTGCAGAAGTTCAGACTCTCTACGATAATATCCTTGTATCTTTTCCTGGTAAAAACATCTAACCATCCGACTATGGTTGGTGTAATGAAATGTAGACCTTGTTGATTAGTTATTTTATGGCCATTCATATCTTCTAGTTTAGTACTAAAGATAAAAAATGTATTGCGTCTATTAATCAACTTTACTGCTAAATAAAAAACTTCAAATAGCAACGCGCCGGCGTTGCTATTTGAAGTTTAAGAAAGGTTCGTCGAGGTTTTCAACCTCGATGCGATATACGTGTTGTGAGATAACCTAAATTAAATGGGCAAAGATATTTTGCTATCTTAAGCGAGTTTGGATTTTCTTGTGTTGGTTTTGTATAGTTGGTTGCATGGAGCGCTAAGTTTGATACGTGTAGGCCATCGAGGTTGAAAACCTCGACGAGCGAAAAAAAGAAGACCTAAAAACATAGTGCGAAGGCACTATGTTTTTAGGTCTTGTCTATGGTTCGTAATTGAATCAAAAATCCACTAAACCCTACTCCGCAGCATTCGCCTTCAATATCTCAATAGGCGTAAACTCCAATGCTTTTTCGTGAGTTGATTCTAAGACTACCTTAGGTGCATAACCCGCTTCGTACGCCTCTTGCCATCTAGAGCCACATAGGCACCATCTGTCGCCAGGCTTGAGTCCAGGGAAAGTGCTTGGGGCAGGTAGGGGAGTGCTTAGGTCATTGCCAAGGGATTTGGTATAGGCAAGGAACTCTTCCGTAACTTCCGCGCAGACGACATGCACGCCGTAGTCCTCATATCCCGTGTTGCAGGATCCATCTCTATAAAAACCAGTCATTGGCGTATTGCTGCAAGACTGCAGTTCGCCTCCCAATACATTTTTAGGTTTTATGTCATCCATATTTTGCGTCCATTTTGTTGGATTTGTCAGCAATACAAGGGCCGCCAAACTTGTGAGAAATATTATGTACTTCATGATAACTTATAAATACAATTTTCAGCAATTAAGTTTCGAGACCCTTAAGATTTTTCTTCTATATGATCGTCCATGTCATACACCATGGTCAGGTGGTCATTGGCAAAGTTACACCAAGTACAAAAGTCTTCTCCACAGCCTTCCTCAAATTTATGGGCATGGATATTGTTCCAAGTTTCTTTGATGAGTCCACCTACCAATGCTTCATCCTCTGGTGAAATCTTCACCACGTATTCATCAAACTGGTCCTTATCATTTGGCTCCAAAGAAGCTATTTTAGCAGAGAGTACTTTATAGTTGGCATCTCTAGCATTCTCTAATAGTATTTTATAGAAAATAAGTTGACGCCAGTATTGCTTTCCTTCAGGATATTTAGCGGTAGGCTTTCCGACTTTTGCTTTCATGCTAGTCGTATTCCCCGTTTTGTAATCCACTATTTCGGCGACTGTGGGTGAGATAATATCCACTCTATCCAAAAAACCGCGCATGACGACGCCATCATAATCCACGGCATCAATATTCATTTCTAGTTTTACATTTTTGGGCCAAGTGTCTACTTGCTGTCTATACAAATCAGCGATATTTTTTTCTCCTCTTTGTAGATTGTAGGTGTACCCTGATTCAGAAAAGGAACCCTTGTTTTTAAACATTTCTCCTCTAAAGAGTTTAATCAATTCATCTACTGTGCCGAATTCGTTTTTAGGATGCTCCATCATCTTTTCGAAGAATTTCCACATGGCATCATGCAGTGCCGTACCATAGGCTGCAGCCTCGCTACTAAAGCCAGGAACACGCAACACGTTCTCATAATAAAAACGGACCGGACAAGTCAAGTAGGAGTTGAATGAAGAAGCACTCAAGGTGAAATTTTTGAGTAGCACATCCATGCTTTTGTTGTCAAGCATATTGTCTTTCGGCAATTGTTCTAGACGTTTGAAGATCGCCTCTGCCATATCTTCTTCCTTACTCTCAATGTCTTGAGAAGCGATGCAATTTTCTTGTAGCAGTTCATCCAGATATTGAGAAGTATTATTTTGTTTTCCACTTTCTTCTTGCTTCGAAAAGGTAAAATACAACTGTTCTTTCGCTCGCGTCATCGCCACGTAAAACAGCCTTCTCTTGGACTCCAATAAATCCTCACTTGTAGAGAAAGTGATGGTGTCTGGAAAGCGATAAGAATGATTGCCAGCCCGTCCAGGATCCCATCCTTTTTTGCTGCAGTCAATCATGAAAACCACCCTAAATTCTAGCCCCTTCGAAGCATAAGCCGTCATGAGATTTACACCATCACCAGCCCCAATAATTTGGTTCATGTCTATACCCAATCCTAGCTCCACCATTTTGTCCATCAGGTTGTTGAGCTCGGATAAATTGAGTGTATGATCTCGTACGGCCTCCTCTCTTACAAACTGATAAAAGGAATACAACACCTGAACATACTCATACTTTTTCTGATGCGTGCTGATGTACTTTAGCATACCGCATTCATTGATTAATTTTTGCACAAAGTCAGGAAGAGAAAGCTCTTTTGATTCTGAAATAATCTGATCAATCAGTTGACTGAAATCCAGTAATATTTGTGGTGAAGAAATCTTGAGTTCTTTTAGTAATTCTTCATTGCCAATTATTTTTCGCCATCTTCGATCCTCAGAACCTCGATCCATACTCGCAAAATAAAATTGCAGTTTGGCTAAATCACTGTAGTCGAAATGTAGAAAATCAAAGTGCAATAATTTAAATAAAATACCTTCTCCAGAGAAAGGTTCTGCGTCTTCTTTTTCTACGTATTCAAGGAGTAGTTTTATTTTTTTTATGAGCGGATGTTCGAGGATGTCGATTTTCTTTTTAGTCGTTATCGGTATGTTGTCTTTTACCAATAAGTCCATGATGTTTTCGCCTTGCTTATGTTTTGTGTATAGTATGGCGATGTCGCTGTAGGCTATGCCTTGCGCGTGCAATTCCTTGATTCGCTGTACGATATAGACGTCCTCTTGATTTTTGTCTTCAAAATTTAGCAAGGTAGGTTTGAGTTCAAGCGCGGCATATTCCTTATGTCTTGCTATCAAATCCTTTGTCAAGTCCAGCTCATTTAGATTGTTGATCAGTCGATTGGAATTGTTTTTTATCAACACATTGGAAGCATCCAAAATAGTCTGTGAGGAACGATAATTTTCTTCTAGACAAACCACTTTTATGTGCTTCGCATTTTCTTCATAAAAGTCCGTTGTATTTTTTATTCTAGCCCCTTGAAATTCAAAAATGGATTGATCATCATCGCCCACAATAAATACGTTCGGCGCTTCCCAATAAGAAGAAAGCAATTGCACGATTTCGTTTTGCGCACCATTGGTATCTTGAAATTCGTCGATCAAAAAGTAGTGGTACTGCTCTTGATACCGCTGCACCAATTCTGGATTTTTTTTGAATTCCGCAATTACCCAAAGAATCATATCTGCAAAATCAAACCGATTCATTTTTTGCATTTCCTCCTTGTACAAAGGGAGCAGTTTGGAAGCCGCACGCAGCTTCTCCATTTTACGTTTTTCTTCCGCAAATTTATTTTCATTTAGGTCTCCTGCTTGATACTGTTTGTACTTTCTTTTGTAGAGAAATTCATCCCGCAGTTTGATGTCTTCTAAGTACTCATCTATGGCATTGCTGATGTCTTCCGGTTCCCAACTTTCCTTTTTCATCGTCTGGATGAGGTTGGCTATTTTTCCTTCTTCTTGGTATGGATTGTATCCTTTCTTGAGCGGACTACCGACATCTATTTTATCCAAAACAGCACGTATGATTTCGAACTGCTCAAGCTCACTCACCGCCTGCAAATCTTGCTTCCCAAACAGGTAATAATTTTCCTGTATGACGTAGTTGCAAAACGAGTGAAAAGTAAAAATATGAATCTTATGCGCCACCGGCCCGATGAGCGTTTTGAGACGATCTCGCATCTCCACTGCTGCCGCATCTGTAAAGGTCAGACATAAGATATTTTCTGCATTCGTATCCGTTGTGGTCAGTATATTTCCGATTCTCGCCGCGAGCAATTGCGTCTTCCCAGACCCAGGTCCAGCGATGACCATGACGGGCCCTTCGATGGTGTCGACCGCTATCCTTTGCTTAGGATTGAGCATGTCCAATATCTCCTGAAAAGCGCGTTGATTTTCCTTATGTGTTTTTGTCATTTCTTCTGTCTAAATTTCTGTAGCTCTAAGGTAGTTATTTTTTGGGTGTCCCGTACTGCCTTACCCGGAAATGGGTCAGGCAGTACGGCGGGCTATCCGTTTGTATTCACTACTCCTTCATCTAGATATCAATAGTCGTACTTAGTCTCCGCTCGTACCTCGCGGAGCCGTCATTACTCCTTTGATATAACGATTCATGAGCAGCTCATATCACTGCTATCCCTGACACGGAAAAGGGGAAGGATAGGAATGTTGTGTTAAAGGGGGTGATATTTTCATATGATTCAAGCTATTGTTTTATCTTGACATTCTACTTATATAAAAAGAAATTACCCGAGATGTTTGACATAAAGTCTGTAGCCAAAAAGTTAGGAACTGATTTACCTAAAGAACTAAATATTCTAAATGTATATGATCTAGGATCACTCAATATAAAGGTGAAGGAAGGTGAGTTTTCACCGTTAAATATTACAAATTATGTATATACAATTCCGACCCATTTAATAAAAAAGGATATTTTAGTTAAGGAGCTTTTAATTTATAGTTTTAGAGAAAACGAAAAACTACACCTTTATTGGCAAAATAGAATAAATAGTGACTTGTGGAATACAAATGAAAATTTCCTAGATTTAGCAGTATTAAGAAAACCAAGTGAGCATTTCGTAGTATTGAGTTTAAATGAAAATAGCTTTGGAACGATATGGAAAGAAAATCCATATGATAATTTTTCTCGGGTATTGATTGCAGATAATTTAATACAATTTTTGGGAGGACTTCATTTTAGTTTAACTACTGGATTTTCAAAACTTTACGAACCTATACATGAAAAATTATACAAAAACTGGGGCGAAGATTTTTGGAGATTAAGAGAAGAAAGTGAATAGCCTAATGAGATGGATATTTTTAGCGCTTGCATCAGTTATGTAAAAGATTTCATAAAAGAGATAATAGAGTTGAAGAATATTGGAAATTATTTTTGGTGAATAAGTGGTTTATGAAGTATTTTAAATTAGAGTGTGGAGTACCCGCATCTTACGGTCCGCGAACCGAATTTGATAGAAGCGGGAAGCACTTAAAAGTTATTAAACTACATCTTTTGTTTGAAGCTGTAATCTTTTTTTGATTCAAGCCCTGAATTTCAAAAAGTTTTAAATGACTTTAATCCAGAGAATGATGTAAAATTAGAAACTACCTATCTAGTCGAATAATTATATGGGAAATAAAATAAGGGACATTTTAAAATTAATTTCTTATGATAAAAAGTTTACTGACATGTGTAATAGATATTCCGATTGGGATCATGCAGCTAATTTGAATCGAAAAGATATTGGAAGATTAATCAATAATCATGATAGTGAATTCAATTATATCTCACGAGATAGAGTGTTTATGAAAGAGTTTCCTTACAAGGATTATACTATCAGATTTTTTATAAGCTATAGAGATGGATTGATAGGATTTGGATATTTGATTTGGAAAGAAGCAGAAAGCCATAAATATTACAAAGGTAATATGCTAACCTTGGCAAAAATATTAGATACAAATATTAGAGATCATATAAGTTATTCTGCTCCTATAGCAACTTCTTTAAAGGATTTCGAAAATATAATATCAGAAATATTTAATCTTTACGATTCGTTTGAACAGAAATTTAAAAATAATATGGATACTTGATGACTTTGAATTCAAGTATTTTATTTATCCAGCTGAGGAATAGATTCAGTCGTTTTTTGAGATCTTTTATGAAATTTATTTTTAAAGTATCTTATTAGTAACTATTTTTTTTGCGATAGAGATAGGAAGGAATCTTGCGCTAGCAAGATGTGCTAGTCTGCTTTTTCTGCAAGCTAGTACCGAAGTGAACACGGAGTCCTGGATAGCTCGGGCCCTTCGCGATGGGATGGAGAATTGGCAAGGGTATCGCCCAAATAATTTTCAAAAAAGAGATAACTGTATATATGCAATTTGTCATGATTTTCTGAAGAAAAATCACGCCAAATTGGATCTTGGTTGATTTGTGGCACTGGGTTGTCACCCAGTGTTAGAATAGTTTCACTCCTCCGGAGTTCTTCTCTATGCTGACAAGAATATGTTGGTAATGCATGTATGAACTCTCTTGCAAATTTGAGGAAATCTTATTTAATAGTCGAAATAGCTTCACCGTTAAGTGCCTTAAAGGTGTACCCTAGTTCACTATAGTATTTTAGCACTCTTGGCAATACTTTCTTCAAGGTAGCTTCTGCTTTGATGCTGTCGTGGAAGACGAGTATGGAGCCTGGTTTTGTACTCTTGAGAATATTATGGTAGCATTCTTCGGCATCTATAGTGGGGTCAAAATCGCCAGTCAAAACGTCCCACATCACTACTTTATATTTTTGTTTTATTTGCTTGGCTTGATTGGGTTTTAGTCTTCCGTAAGGCGGACGGAAAAGTGGACTGTCGACATGCTTGGCGCATTGTGCAATGTTGTCTAGATATTGCATCTTATCTGTTTGCCATCCGTTTTTATGATGGTGGGTATGATTGCCTACAGCGTGTCCTTCTGAGAGGATGCGTTGGTAGACATCGGGATGGCGCTGAACATTCTCGCCTACGCAGAAAAAGGTGGCCTTTGCGTCAAAGTGACTCAGTTGATCCAAGACCCATTCTGTCACATCTGGAATAGGGCCGTCATCAAAAGTGAGGTATAAGATAGGCTCGCTAGTCGGCAGTCTCCAGATATAATCTGGAAATAGAGATTGGATAAAGGCAGGCGTCTTAGTGAGATACATCCGATAGATAAATTCCAAACAAAGATAGGGCTTTTGGTGGGTATGGGGGAGAAGGCGAATATTTTGCTAAATAAATAGGGAATACTGCGACAAGATGCTCTAAAGCCTTAATTTCGCTTGCTAAATAGAAGAATGGTTCAGTAATTTTGAGAAATTATAAATCACGATAAAGGAAGTGTTTGGTCATCAGCGATTTGCAAGATTAACCGCTGGGAGTATAGCGCACTGGTTGTCAGCGATTTAAAATTTATTACCGAACCATTGATAGTTTAAAAAGAATAAGATGAGAGTAAGATTTGCACCTAGTCCGACTGGTGCTTTACATATTGGAGGCGTACGAACGGCATTGTACAATTATCTTTTAGCGAAGAAGCATGGAGGAACGTTCATTTTGCGAATTGAAGATACCGATCAAAAGAGGTATGTGCCGGGTGCGGAGGACTATATCAAGTCAGCGCTAGCGTGGTGCGGGATTAGCCCCGATGAGGGACCTGATCAAGGGGGTGATTTTGGCCCATATCGCCAAAGTGAGCGAAAGGATATGTATGCGCAATACGCTTTTCAATTGGTGGAGTCTGGCAATGCGTATTATGCGTTCGATTCACCAGATGAAATAGAGGCGATGCGTCAAGCACAGCAAGCAGCTGGAAATCAGGGGGCGCGGTATGGAGTGGATACGCGTATGGGTATGAAGAATAGTTTGACTTTCTCAGCGGAAGAAACCAAAGCTTGGTTGGATGAGGGAAAGCCATACACGATAAGATTGCGCATCCCAGAAGATGAAACCATCACGGTGAATGACGTGATTCGTAATACGGTTAGTTTCGAGAGCAAGGAGCTAGATGATAAAGTAATATTTAAGAGTGATGGGATGCCTACTTACCACTTGGCCAATGTGGTAGACGATCACTTCATGCAGATATCGCATGTGATACGAGGGGAGGAGTGGTTGTCTAGTACTGGGCACCATGTGTACCTGTATCGCTTTTTGGGTTGGGAGGATACGATGCCTCAGTTTGCGCACCTGCCGCTGATACTGGCTCCAGAGGGTAAGGGTAAGTTGAGCAAGCGTCATGGAAAGAAATTTGGTTTTCCAGTATTTCCATTGTCTTGGGAAGCAGAAAAAGAAGAAGATAGCTTTACAGGATTCAAAGATGCGGGCTACTTGCCAGAGGCATTGGTGAATTTTTTGGCCTTTTTGGGTTGGAATCCTGGGACAGAGCAAGAGATATTTTCATTGGTGGAATTGGTAGAAGCTTTTTCTTTAGATAGAATCAATAAGGGGGGAGCTAGATTCGATATTGTCAAAGCGAAGTGGTACAATCAGCAATACATATTGCAGATGACTGATGAGGAACTTGCGGAGGCGTACCTCAGTATGGCTAAAAATGCGGGTAAGGAATTGAATGCTGATTTTGCCTTGAAGTATGTGCGCATGTTTAAAGAAAGAATAGAATTCTTGCCTGACTTGTTGACTGCGGGTAGCTTTTTAGCGGATGATGAGGTGTCTGAATACGATAAAAAGTCAGTGCGGAAGAAGTGGAAAGGTGATGCTGAAGCAGTCTTGAATGGGTATCTAGATGTCTTGGCTCAGGAGGATAATTTTGAACCAGTGCATTTGGAGTCTTTTACTAAGGAGTATATAGAGCAGAACGGTTTGTCCTTTGGGGCATTGTTCCCAGGCCTTAGATTAGGCTTGAGTGGTTCGCTGAAAGGGCCGTCTATCTTTGATATGATGGAGATCTTAGGCAAGGAAAAAAGTATCGCTCGATTGAAAAACGCACCATCAAAATTTGATGCCATCAAAGAAGAAGCTAATGGGTAAGGATAAAGAAAAAGACAAGAAAAAGGAGTCCGAAAAGCTGGAGGATTTTAACATTGAAATCAACGAATTTGGCGAAATTGTTACAAATACTTCTGTGGAGAAATTGAATAAATTTTTAAATAAAAATTTAGAAGATAAGAAGCTGAAAAGCAGCAAGTTGTCAGAGGAGCAGTAATGTATGTATAAAAAATTAATATATATTGTAACAACTATTTGAAATGGCTTCCGTAAATTTACACCAAGATAAGATCTGTATTCCGCTTATCTTTTGCTAAACGAAGCAACGAACTAATTTTAATGAAAGAGGCATCACAAAGACAAAATCATGCGTTAGGCATGTAGAATGGCACTTTAAAACATTATTTGTTTGCCATTTAACCCCACCTCTAAACAATCTTACAACCGAACTTTTAAAAATCTGAAGGCATATAATTGCAGATCAGATGCCTAGTTAGTGATTTTATCACAAGATAATTACATATTAAAAAAGTTTGATATGTATTATATTATGGATACCTTACGCCGTTATTGCGATTTTGATTTAAAATCGCAATGATGTTGTACGAAATACACGCTTTGAAATGATTACACAAAGTGTTGAAAAACAAGTTTTTATTATAACCGATTTTTACTATTATTTAAATTAATAATTAGTATGATACACCGATTACACCCACTCATGGCATTGCTGTCTACGACTGCAATGTTTTTCCTGTTTATCACAACCGCCAATAGTCAAATGGCCTGTACTTGTAACAATAGTATAGACTTTGATTTGGATTTGGGATCCAACGTTCCAATTGAAAATGATTGTATTATAGACATAGACATCACACCTAGTACAGATCCCGCAATCGCTGGAGAATGGTTTGTTGATAATGTTATGGTAATGCCTTCAACGGATGATCCAAGTTGTTTTGCGGCAACGACACTTATTGATTCTATAAGAATTACAAGAGTAATAAATATAAACACCTTCCAGATTTTACCATTTCCAAACAACATGGTTGAAAATCTAACTGCAGGTGATGAATTAACAATTGACTTCACCGTTTATCTTTCAACGGGTGACTGCAGTGATCAGCAGTATAGTTTAGATATCGTGGATAACATGCCTCCTGTTATTGATTGTCCAGCAGATATATTTATTGAATGTATTTCAGATATTCCTGCCGTGCCAACAGTAACATTTATGGATAACTGTTTTGTAGGACAACAAACAGCTACCTATGAAGGACAAACAGTAACACCCAACCAGTGTACAGGTGGATCAATAACAAGAACTTGGACTGCGATAGATATGTTTGGGTTTGTAGATACTTGCCGTCAAAATATTATTATTTCAGCTGACAATACTCCTCCTACTTTTGCTGCACTGCCAAATTTAGGACCTTTTTGTGCTTTAAGTGATGCACCAACATTGGGTAGTGTATTTGATATTCAAAATACAACGGGTGTAGATATCATGGATTGTACTCCAGATAATGCATTAGGATATGCAATGAATGCTGATGTATTGATAAGCGGTACACCTACTTCATGTCCTAGAACATATAGAAGGTCTTATACACTCACTGATGATTGTGGAAATGTTCAGACTTATGGACAAGATATAGTTGTTGATGATCCGACTGGTCCAGTGATTACTATTCAACCTCAACCAGTGGTTGATAACTGTACAGACAATACAGCTACAAATATTGGATTTGCGGGATGGGTAATGCGAGGAGGAGATGCAGAAGTGCAAGAAGATTGTGGCGCTGGTGTTACGATAAGAGCATTTTTAAATGGTGTTGATATTACCAATGACCCAAACGCTGCACTGATTCAGCCTTGCCCTAATGGTGATTATATAGTTACATTCCAATACACCAATGCATGTGGAGTGACAACTACTTCGAATCCTACAAACTACATGATTGATGATAGAACGACTCCCACGATTACGGACGGGGCGGATGCTATCGCTGTAGACTGTGGAGATGGTTCATTTGTAGGAGACTTACAAGCTTGGGTAGATTCAGGGGCACAATCAATGGCGGTAGATGCATGCTCTGGTATCACCTTGACTTCTTCATTAGATAATGGAGCAACTACAGCCAGCTTTACAGATATACTAAATGCTTTAAATACATCAATCAATGATGGTTTATGTCAAGATAATTTTCCACTTGAAGATGGGAATCCATTTACTGTTGATAACGCTATAGGTTTTGTAGAAGTAACTTTTACCTACACGGATGCCTGTGGTAATCCAACAACACCAGTTACCAAGAGATTTACCGTCACAGATAATGATCCGCCAATGATTACTCAGATTGGAGGGAATTTGTCGGTTTCCTGTTCAGCTGGTGCACCTAATACTACTCCAGAACAAGCACTTACAAATTGGTTAGTAGGAGCAGCTGGAGGAATCGCTTCTGATGGTTGTACGGCAGCTTCTTTTAATGGAACTGTTGTTAATGGAGGTGTGCCAATGGGTACACAAGTTCTTACTAATGGAATGGTTGTTTTTGGTGGAGGCTCTATATTAGATATTCTCACTGATGACTGTGGTATAACTGGTGAAGTAACCATTAGATTTCAAGCTACAGATAACTGTGGTAATTTAAGTACCGATACCTATGATGCTACATTCAGCTTGACCGATAATGATCCTCCGATGATACAAACTCAACCAGAAAGCATGGTTGTAAATTGTAATGATGATGAAGCTGCTGCACTTGCTGCATGGACAGCTACAAGAGGTGATAACCCTGGTACTCCACAACCTGGAGCAACTGCTACTGACGCCTGTGGAAATACAACATCATATTTTTTCCTAACAGGAACATATGATCCAAATTTGGATCCAGATGGTAACCCATCAAATGATCCAGGATTTAATAATATAACACTAGCAGATTTGACCGATGAGTGCGGCCCTACGGGTGTACTAAGCATGACTGTCTTTTTTGTTGACGAATGTGGAAATACTAGCCAGACAGGACCAGCTACCTTTAGAGTAATTGATGATACTGCACCAACAGTTACTCAAATGGCAATGGATGCGTCAGCAGAGTGCGACGGTTCTGGAAGTAGTGATACTGCTTTTCAAAACTGGTTGGCAAACGCAGGAGGCGCAACTGCTTTTGATAATTGCGGGGCTACGACTTTTACTTTCCAACCTGTTAATCCAACATTAAATGCAGCTTGTGGTAGTACAGGTACTTACACTGTAGAATTCTTTGCACAAGACGAATGTGGAATCAGTACAAGTGCAGGATCAGCTACATTTACAATAACTGATAATACTGCCCCAACTCCAGTAACCTTCCCAGAAGCGATGCTGGTAGAGTGTGGGCCAGATAATGCAAATCAACTTAATCTTTGGGCAGTGACCAGAGGTAATAATCCGAATACACCACAGCCTGGTTTTACAGCTGAGGATGCATGTTCCGGAATGAATGTAAATACATTTTATTTCTTAGCAGGAACATATGATCCTGCTATGGATACAGATAACAATCCTTCTAACAATCCAGGATTTAATCAGGTTTCTGTTAATGATCTGATGGGAAGTCCATGTAATGCTGGGCGGTCATTGACTCTTGATTTCTTTGCCGCTGATTTATGTGGTAACGCAGCAGGACCATTTCCTGCGACCTTTACTGTGACTAAAACTACTGGTCCAGTGATTACTACCCAGCCTACAGATGGCCTAGTTACTTGTACAGGTGCGAATGGGATGGATTTGCAAAACTATATTGATAATAATGGTGGTGCCATGGCGTCAGACGCATGTGGGACTGATATTGTTTGGTCTACAATACCTGCAAACCCAATGTTGACTTCTGGTTGCGGAGGTACAGGTTCTGTGGACATCATTTTTGTAGCCACTGATGAATGTGGATTTTCTACTCAAACAGATCAAGTAACCTTTGAAGTTTTTGATGTAACAGATCCTTTATTAGATGGCTCTACTGATATAAGTGAGGAGTGTGGACCAGGAGGGATTTATTCTGATGATCAAGCAGGACTTCAACTTTGGATAGATTCAAATGGAGATAATGATTTGACAGATGTAGATGCAACGGATAACTGTAGTGAACCAATTACCTTTTCTTTCTTCTGGACAGATTCAAATGGAAATACAGGGGGTACAGATTCTACTACTTTCTATCCAACAGTTGATCCATCTACTTGTGGTTGGAGAGTAGACGTAACTTTCCTTGCTACTGACGCATGTGATAATGAATCAAGAAATACTTCATTCTGGGAAATTACAGATGGAGATGCACCTGAGTTTACTTCAAATTTATTTACGGTACAGGTTACTGCAGATTCAAATTGTGATTTTGATGATAGTATAGTTCCTTTCCCAAGTGTATTTGATGCATGTGGAGGTTCAGGTAGCTTAATGGGTACTGGTTCAGGTTCAGTAGTTATTACATTTAATGACATAACTACTCCAGTTGAACCTTGTACTGATAATGTGTTCCAAAGAGTAACTAGAACATATACTGCAACAGATCAATGTGGAAACTCTTCTCAGGCATCGCAGCTTATTGAGATTAGAGACTTTATGCCACCGACGTTTAGTATACCACCAAACGTAACTATCAATTGTGATGATAGCCGAGATCCAGCATTTACTGGAGGCGGGATTACAGATGGTGCAGACAACTGTAGTGGATTTAATGTAGACTTTTCGGATTCTATGCCCAATGGTTGTGCAGGTACAGGTGTTATTACACGTACTTGGACTCTAACTGATGGTTGCGGTAATGCCAATACTCAACAGCAATTTATAACTGTTGTGGATAATGTGCCACCAACAATTACTATCGCAGCGGACGATCTTGAATTTTCTTGCAATGCCAATCCTAATGGATCGGGTGTGAATGCAGCGTTCACAAATTGGATACAGACGATTGGGTTTGGATCAGTTGCAAATGATAATTGTACAACAATTGATAACGCTGGAGGTACATATAATCCAGTTACGGGTCAAATAGGAATGTCTAGTTGGTTTGCTTTTCAAAGTGGAACATCAACTCCAGCTTTCTTACCAGGTGCTATTTGTCCATCAGATATTGTAGCAATGGTCGACTTCGTAGTAAGAGATGAATGTGGAAACAGTGCTATCACTACAGCTACCTTCTCTGTGATTGATGATACGCCTCCGGTTATTTCAGGATGCCCAACAGATGTTACCCTTGCTACAAGTAGTGACGGATTGGGTGATTGTTCAGCAGCATTTGAATTCTTCCCTCCAACCGTTGTGGATGGATGTGCTGATATACAGTCTCCTTGTGGGCCTATTGGGTTTACCTCTTCAGCGCCAGTTACTGGTGGATTTGTACAAGTCACAGGTGCTGTAGATCCAAATGTTATCGTGGATGATATCACAATAGATTTTGCTGTTCCGTCTCAACCAACTGTGGCAATAAGTGACGTTGTATTGAATTTTGATTTTGTGAACCTGGATGGTGAGTTTATCAATATTGGTCACACAGAATTCTTCCAGATATTTGGTGAAGGTATGACCTTACTAGGACAGACTGCACCAACTGCTACGCAGTGTGGTGATCTACCTAACCAACAGTTTACTATACCTGTGAATACATTTAATCAGTGGGCTTCTGATGGAATTGTTACGATTATGTTGATTCCTAATAACCCAGGTCCTGGATTAGAAAATCAAGCTATTAATAATACATGTGGAGGTACTGCTTTTGCTCCATCACTGACATATGATTGCACTACTCCACCAGCAGGTGGTTCGCTAGAGTATAGTGTAAATGGAGGCCCATTCATGCCTGCAACATTCCCAACCATTACTGAAACGTTCTCTGGTCCTTCTTCAGGATTTACTGGAACGCCAGGTACGGGGTCAGGTTCTATGACTGGATCAGGTTCTATGACTGGTACCGGCACTACTGTTGGAACAGGAATGGCATTTGACGGAGTATCTACGGTAACATTCGTGGCAACGGATTGTAGCGGAAACTCAACATCATGTACATTTAACGTAACTGTTATCGATGATGAAGCTCCAATGTTTGCAAATTGTCCATTAGATAATTTACCAGCTACTATTGCCACTCCAGATTGTAATCCAGTAGGCGTAATGTTACCAAGACCAGATAATGACGTATTTGATAACTGTGAATTAGCTGCTTATGATAACACTATCATGTTCAATGAACTTAGATTTACTGCACACCCAAATATTGATGGGTTTGTAATGGATACTGTAGTGAGTTCATTTAGTTTGGCGGGTTCACCTCCTCCATCAGGTGATGGTGTACTCAATATCATGTTTAAGGGAGATTTAGACAACACTCCTCTAGGCAGTGTATCAAGTCAAGAGACTTTAAATATATTCGGTGAAGGTGGCGTGCTCTTAGGTACGACTAACACGAATGCAGGATGTGGAGACCCAATGATGAATGTGTTACAGGTTATCGTACCTGCTGCACAACTTCAGGCTTGGTCTGCTGATGGTGCGATTGACATTACAGTAGCTCCAGTATTTAATGGACTACTTGGATTTAATAATGATGGAGATCCTAACAATGATGACTTCGGTATCAACCCCTGTGTTGCTCCGGGTACATTCCCAAGTGATGTATCTCTTACCAACGTAACAGATAATGGAGCTTCAATGCTTTCTGTTCAGTTAGCATTCGAATCTACTATGTTTGGATACAATGTAACGGGTGCTACTACAATAGCACAAACGATGTTCCCATCTAATGGAACAAGCCCAACGGTTACCTTGAATCCAGGTATGAACACTATTACCTACACAGTTTCTGATTTAGCGGGTAACGTAGATAACACATCATGTGTAAGAACTATTGATGTGGTAAATCCAAACTTACCAGATCCAATGATCACGGCGAACGCAATGAACTTTAATTGTCCCGGAGAAACAGTAGTCTTGACAGACAACTCAGGCTATTCTAGTCCTACGGCAACATGGAAATGGTTTATAGATAGTGCACCGTTTGGTGTAAATGGTCCAGAAGATGTTCTTTTAGCAACTACTTCGGTGCCGACTATTTCATTCCCAGCGTTGTCAGGTACTACATATTACCATGCTGTTATTTGTGATAATCTATGTACTACAAATGCATCAAATCCGATTACGATTACTACAACTATACAGGCAAATAGTCCAATAGTAGTAGCCAATCCAAATCCGGTTTGTGAAGGCGATGACTTTTTGTTGACAGTTTCAAATCCTGATCCAAATTGGATTTCATACAGATGGGAAGGACCAAATGGGTTCCAGTTTATGGGTCAATTCCCACCAGCTATAACAGATGCTTCCATTTTTGATGAAGGATTATTCTCAGTATTTGTAATCGATGGCAGCGGATGTGAAATACCAGGTTCTATATTTGTAGATGTTATTGAGATACCTGAAGTACCATTTATAGCAAGTAATTCACCAGTATGTGATGGAGAACCAATAATTCTTTCAACAAGTGCGGTGTGTGATAAATATACATGGATAGGTCCAGATGGAAGTAGTGCTGGTACATTGAGTAATCCTCTATTATGTACTACCACTAATACTACTACTATTCCAGCAGGAAATTCAGCTTATGATCAAGGACTATGGTCAGTGATTTGTAGCACGGGTGGTGTTTGTGATGCTGAATCGGATCAAATAGAAGTCCTTATTTCAGATCCTATTGCAGTTGTTCCATTTATAGTAGGGGGTCAAGTTTGTGATAGTGATATTATACAATTAGATGTTAATAGTGATTCTTTCAATACCTACGTATGGTCAGGTCCTAATGGCTTTACATCAACTATTCAAAATCCAATAGTTACAGATGCAGGTGTTTATACAGTAGTATGCACTGATGCTAATGGATGTACAGGTACAGGTACTATAGATGTGCAGCCTGCAACGACTCCAAACATTACTGCGATAAGCTTTACTCCAGGACCAGGAGGCTGTGTTACAGGTGGAGAAGATTTACAATTTATGGTTTCTGTATTCCCGAACGATACTTTAAATACATTTGCATGGACTGGACCAGGTGGATTCACATCAATTACAAGAGACGCAATTGTACCAAATGTAACGCAGGCTGACAATGGTCAATATGTACTCGTAGTCACTGGACCTAATGGATGTATGTCTGATCCATTCCCTATCGATGTGAATGTGATAGATGCACCAGTCACTCCGATTATCACTATCGATAACGATATGATTTGTGAAGGTGATCAAATCAGAATAGAAAGTACTCCTTACAGTCAACCAGGTGTATTGTATGTATGGGATGTACCAGGAGCAACAGATACGGTTACGAATGTACCGACCTTGATTATTAATCCAGCTGCTGCTGCGGATGCAGGGTCATACTCATTGACCGTAGATGTATCTGGATGTGTATCTAATGCATCAGGAACGATAACAGTAGATGTTACACCAAGACCAGAGCAGCCAGAGATTGTAGGACCAGATATGGCTTGTGCGGGTGAAGATGTGATATTGACAATAACGAATCCAAATCCAAATGCGGATTACATGTGGACAGGACCAGCGAACTTTAGTGGTACTACACTGCCAGTTACTATCTTCGATGTAGAAGATATAAATCAAGGTGAATACCGAGTAGTTTGTATATTGAACGGATGCGAGTCAGAAATCTCTGAACCATTTGTATTGAATGTACAAGACTCTCCAGCTGCACCTACTATCGTTTCTGACGGTCCAATATGTTTAGATGACGCAGCGCCAGAACTTACACTGTCAATAGCGACAGGTACGGGTGTAGCAGGTGCTACTTACGAATGGTTTGATGATGTAAACGGTGGAAACAGTTTAGGCTCTACTGGTTTGACTCCATTCTTAGTAATCAATGACTTTAGTAACTACGCTGGACTGGGAGATAATTTCGTGGTCAACTTTACAGTAATTGCTACTGTTAACGGATGTACGTCTATGACACCAGTATCCGCTACAGTTGAGTTTAATACGATTCCAAACGAAGTGGCCTTTGCGGGTGACGATCAGAATATTTGTAATCAAAGTTCAATCTTCTTAAATGCTTTACAACCTAGTATTGGAGACGGAATGTGGACTCAGCAAGGTGGACCACCGGCGACTATTGTAAATCCACAAGATGAAAATACAGCAGTAAGTGGATTAGTGGAAGGTAGTTATATCTTCAGATGGTCACTTTCTAATGGAGGATGTACTAACTACTCATTCGATGATGTGGTGATCGTTATCAATACGGAGAACCAAATTGCTGATGGTGGTGGACCATACTCACTATGTAATGCAACTGAAATAAATCTAAACGCTGTAGCGCCTATCACAGGAAACTCTGGTGTTTGGACACAGCCAACTGCTCAAGAAGTAATTGGTGTAACGATAGTTGATGAGAACGATCCTAATACACTAGTAACTGGATTGGTACCAGGAGAAACATATTCCTTCACATGGTGCTTAGGCAACCAAGGCTGTGGACCTGATTTTGATTGTGACGAAGTACAGTTAGTAGTAGCATTCGCTACCAGCTCAGCATTTGCAGGAGATGACTTCCAAGATTGTGGAGAAGAGGTTATGTTGAATGCGGTTGAGCCTGACGAGTGTCAAGGTACTTGGAGTTCAGTTGATCCAGGGAACAATGTAGTATTCAATAATCCTGGGGATCCTAATACAATAGTTAGAAACTTGAGCCCAGGTATCAATACTCTAGTTTGGACACTGGATTGTAATGAGTGTGGAATCACTGCTGATACAGTACTGCTTGATTATGAGGCAGGATCTGTAGCGGTTGATGATTTCTTTACTTCAGAATTTGGTGTAAGCACAACTGTAGATGTAACGCTTAATGATGCACTACCGGATGGCTTTAGTATTGAAGTACTTGACGGTCCGACTTTAGGAACACTTGAAGATTTAGGGGGAGGAATGTTCACTTATGTGTCGAATACCTTCTCTGAAACGCCGGATGAATTTACTTACGAAGTATGTAGTAATATTTGTCCAGATGTATGCGCTACTGCTGTAGCAAGTGTTCAAGTTCTTGCAGCGGGACCATGTGTACCACCTACGATTTTTACTCCTAACGGAGATGGATACAACGACGAATTTGTGATATCATGTTTGTTTGAAGCTTCTAAATTCCCAGATAATGAGGTTACTATATACAACCAATGGGGAGATCAAGTATTCAACGCACAACCGTACGAAAACGACTGGATGGGTACATTCAATGGCGATCCGTTGCCAGTGGGTACTTACTTCTACATCATTGACTTGAACGATGGAACGGAACCAATTTCTGGATTCTTAGTACTAGAGCGATAATAAAAAATGAAGCAAGGGTGTTAGCCCTTGCTTCATAAATATTTTCTAATTAGAAAATCATATATAATGAAAAAATTAATGTTTTCCCTAGTTTGTGTAGTATGCTTTCTTGGACTGTCAGCGCAACAAGAGCATCAGTACACGCAGTGGATGAATTCTAAACTTTCTATTAACCCTGCATATGCTGGGTCGAATTTTTCACCTTGCCTAACCGGTATTTATAGAAACCAATGGATTGGTTTTGATAAGTCTCCTGAAACGCAGCAATTGAGCTACGATATGTCTCTAAACAATGATAGAGTTGGTATTGGAGCGAACCTATACAGAAATGCAGTGGGAATCACAGAGTACATTACTTTTGATGCGATTTATTCTTATCGTATTCCAGTAGGAAATGGATTTTTAGGTTTAGGAGCTCAAGCTTCGATAAGAAATCTTACCAACGATTATAGCGATCCCGATTTAGTAAGTACGCTACCTATAGCAGGAGATGGTTCTATTCCTCAGGGACAATTGTCTAAGTTTGTTCCAGATTTTGGATTTGGAGTTTATTATAACACCGCCGATTTCTACTTTGGAGCTTCTATTCCTAGATTATTGAATAATGAGATAGATCTAGAAGATATCGATACAAATATTGGTAGAGAGGTTGATCATGCTTTCATTATGGCAGGATACAAAATCGATTTGAACGAAAATCTGGAATTACTTCCACAGGCTTTAATTAAGTATGCAAACAATTCTCCATTAGATATTGACTTCAATTTGAGTTTATTGATTCAAGATAAATATACGATAGGTGGTACCTACCGTTTTGGTGGAGATGATGAGAGCTTTGGTGAATCTATTGATGTTTTAGTAGGTGCTCAATTTACTAACCACATTTTTGCTGGTTTATCTTGGGATTTTACTTTGTCTGAAATAAGACAAGCAACTAATGGTACATTAGAAATTGCACTGAGATATTGTTTCGAAAGCTCAGAAGGAGAAGAATTCGCCAATCCTAGATTTTTCTAAGATAACCCAAAGTAAAATAAACCGACTTACAAACATTTTCATCTTATGAAATCGTTATACAGAATTTTTACCTTGTTGTGTATTCTTAGTATGTTTTCTGCTAAGTTGGATGCACAATCAAATGATTTAAACCAGATTAAGTTAATTAACTGTTCTGAAATAAATACAGAATACTTAGAGTTTTCACCATCATTCTATCAGAACGGATTGATTTTTATCACTGCTCCAACCACGGCTGGACCAAAGGATAATAAAATTGGAGAGACATTTTTTGAAATGTATTTTTCAGAGTTTGATGGACAAGGGATGCCGACTGAAGCAGAGGATTTTTCATTCCAAATGAATACAAGAGTACACGAAGGGCCTGTGACATTCAACAGAACTTTTGATCAGATGTACTTTTCAAGAAATAATCTAAAGAGAAATTCTACAAAAGCAGATGAATCTGGTTTGATAAGAATGCAAATCTATCAGTCGAAAAAGACATTTTTCGACTGGGAAGTTCCTACTAAATTATCGATTTCAAATAAAGAATATGATGTAATGCATCCAACACTTTCTCCCAATGGTGACAGAATGTATTTTACATCCAATATGCCTGGCTCAAGAGGAGGGACGGATATTTACATGGTTAGTAAAGTAGGCGATGAGTGGGGAGATCCTGTGAATATGGGTCCAGAAATCAATACAGATAAAAATGATGCTTTTCCGTTTATACATGAAAGTGGAACTTTGTTTTTTGCTTCTATGGGGCACAATGGGATGGGTGGATATGACATATTTAGAGTACCAGTCGATGGCTCTCGTGCTATGGGCCCAGTTGAGAATTTAGGAAAGCCTATCAATAGTAAGGAAGATGATTTTGGATTGATTTTGAATGCTGAAGGAAATCGAGGATATCTTACTTCTGCTAGACCAGGCGGTGCAGGTAGAGATGACATCTATATGTTTGATGGTTTCATAGCGGCTCCAAAGATGTTGAGCTCAATTGTTAGAGTATATGATGCTGAGACGAAGGATAGAATAGAAGGCTCAGAAATTAGAGTTTTTGAGAATACAAGAGATGGCTTGGTTTCTGGTGGAGAGCTATATGATGTAGTGGTTATGCCAGATAGAGCAGGTAGCTCAGATTTGACCTTAAAATTGATAAGAAAAAATACTGCTGATCTGGGTGAGCCTGATTTGTTGACAAATGTAGAAGGAGAATCCCCATACACGATGCAGTCAGGAAAGAATTATATTTTCTTTGTGACCAAAGATGGATATACGAGTAAAGAAATGAGCTACTCTACGGTAGGCAAAGAAGGAGAGCAAATAGTGGAAATACCACTTGCCAAAGAGCGATGTGCACAAGCCACAGGACAGGTCAAAAATGCATTGACCGGTGCAGGTATTGCCAACGCAGTAGTCAGGATGACAAGCAGTTGTGGCGGTAAGGAAGAATTTATCCAAACGGATGCCAATGGTAACTTTGAAGCTTGCTTACCACCGAATTGTAACTACACATTCATTGGAGAGAAGTCAGGATTTAACCCTGGCAACAGCAGCTTGAATGTAACGCCAGGAAGTTCTGGATTGAACACCGTAATTAATTTAGCACCTGTTGCTCAACCTGTGGTCAATGCGAATCCTTTTCCAGTAGGTACCATAATTGTATTTGAGAAAATCTATTATGATTTTAATAAGTCAGCAATCCGAACAGGTGCTGCGAGAGAATTAGAAGAGGCGGTTCGTATTATGCAAAATTATCCATCGATTAATATCCAATTAATCTCTCACACTGATTCACGCGGTGGAAATGCATATAATCAGAAATTGTCTAACAGCCGTGCGGAATCTGCGAAACGATTCATGGTCTCTAGAGGTATCGCCCCTAGTAGGATTACTACCCTTGGTATGGGCGAAAATCAACCTAGAAATCAATGTGTTGATGGCGTAAATTGTTCTGAAGAAGAGCATCAATACAATCGTCGTACTGAACTAAAAGTAATAAGCATCAGCGAGAATGTTAGAGTAGAGTATGGTAATAAAGGACCTGAAAAAATTGATTATAAAGGCGGAAGAAGAAATTAGTATTTAGATAGATTTTAAAGAATAATACAAAGGGTTCTTACTTAATAGGTAGGATCCCTTTTATTATTTGTGGCTATCCCGATTGAAGAAAATCGGGACCGCGCTCTCCGTTTGTATGCGCAGACTATTCTGCTGGTTCATCCAAGTCTATCAGGCATCTTCTCTCGTACCTCGTTCAGCTACCGGATAGACGGATTCACACAGCGGACTAGCCTGCTTATTCCCACTGCGATCCCTTATCCCTGCGCACTCCGTTTGCCAGATCAGATGGAGTAGAAGGGTATCTCCATGATAATTAGATATTCAAATTTGTTAGTTTTTTGGACAAGCGCTGAGAAGTAGTGCCCTTGTTGCTAAGGACGTGGGAGGCAAGGGCAGACATGGGACTTTATCTAGTATCCTTTTGTGAGGGTAAGATGTTGAATGCAAAAGTGCCTTATATATAGGTCTATCAACTAGTCCCATGGCCGAGCGAAGAGCGAGCTACGTATCATAGCGACCTTGACCTTCGCCTTTTTGCGAAAGTCAAGGGTGGCCCCGTATTCATCATAATGCATAAATACCAGTAAGAGGTAGACCAAATCTTATCCTGATTGGATAGGTACGGAAGGCCTCTATTTTTATTATTATCGCTCAATGCGTAGATTAGCAAAAAAAAACATGAAAATCAGGTTTTGTGGTGCTGCAAGAGAGGTGACTGGAAGTTGCCATTTGATTCAGCTTGAGAATGGATATAAGATATTGTTGGATTGTGGGCTTTTTCAAGGAAAGCACAAGGAAATGGATGACATAAACTCGAAGTGGTACTTTGATCCTGCTGAAATCGACTGTATGATCTTGTCCCATGCGCATATTGATCATTCTGGAAGGATACCTAAATTTGTTAAAGATGGTTTTAAGGGGTGTATCCATTCAACTCATGCTACAAGAAGCTTATGTGCGGTAATGCTCTTAGATAGTGCTAAAATTCAGGAGCGGGAAGCCGAATACACTAATAAAAATCTAAGAAAAAAGAAACGAAATGTAAAAGCAGAGGACTTTGCGGTGCCATTGTATACTACGGATGACGTGGGTCCCGCTATGGAAAGATTTAATGCGTATAGTTATGAGCGTTGGTTTTCAATAAGTAAGGATGTTGAAGTGCTTTTTAGAGATGCAGGCCATATCCTAGGGAGTGCTAGTGTTACCCTTAGAATAAGAGAAAACGGTGAGGTCAAAACGATTGGCTTTACTGGCGATATAGGTAGACCTAACCGACCAATATTACGTGATCCTAAACCAATGCCGGAGGTGGATTTTCTAATTTGTGAATCCACATACGGAAATAAGGAACATATAGGTAGACCAGATGAAAAGGAGAATCTGCTGAACGTCATAAAGACTGCTTGTGTGGATAAAATGGGAAAATTGATTATTCCTGCTTTTAGTTTAGGGCGTACTCAAGAACTGGTTTATATGATGGACCAGATGGAGACAGAAGGGTTGTTACCCAAGATTCCAGTATATGTGGATAGTCCATTAGCTATAAATGCGACACAGGTTTTTGCTGGACACCCAGAGTGTTATGATAATGAACTGTATGAATACCTGCTTACAGATGATAACCCATTTGGATTTGCAGATCTCAAATACATCAGGAAGGTAGAGGAATCAAAACAATTGAATACATCTAATGATCCATGTATAATCATCAGTTCCTCAGGAATGATGAATGCTGGACGTGTAAAACACCATTTGTACAATAATATTGAAGATCCAAATAATACATTGCTAATAGTAGGATATTGCTCTCCGCATACACCTGGAGGAAAGCTTAGAGCTGGCGATAAAGAAATAAAGCTTTTTGGTCAAGAAATGTCCGTCAATATGGACGTTCAAATTATGGATTCTTTTTCTGCACATGCCGACAAAAATGAAATATTGGACTTTTTGAAGAATCAAAGAGAGCAATTGAGTAAATTATTCTTGGTACATGGGAATTATGAAGCACAGCAAGCATTTAAGTATCTTTTGTTTCAACATGACTTTAAAGATGTCTTAATCCCTAATCTAGGCAATGAAATCACCCTGAGTGCGTAAAGGGTAAATTACTTTTGTATATCATAATGCTGTAAGCCATTATAAAACGTTGATGGCTATCTCATAGAGTTGCTTAGTTGACATTTATAACTGCTGTATAATCAAGTGTTTACTTGGCGCCCTGAATTGTAGTGTTTTTAAAAATTAGCGGACCTTTCTGTATGCTATGTAGCATTTAATCAAATATATAGTTCTCTTGAGTCACGAAATAGCGGCTTAAACGTTATATTAGTCACATGAAATATTCTATACCCACTATTTTACTAGCATTACTTACTACTTTACTTCTGCCTGGTTGTACAGATATAGAAGAGCTAGAAATAGGTGAACATAATGCGGAATATGCTATCCCTTTATTTACATCGGATCTATCTCTTGATGATGTCATCTCTAACCGAGTAGAGAATACAGAATTAAGCGTTGACGTAAATGGACAACTCACATTGAATTATGCAGGTTCTTTACTTCGTAGAAGTGCAAATGATATATTTAATTTTACTGCCGATTTTTTACCTATTGAAGTTACGGATACTGTGTTTGTCGTTTCGAATGAAGATTTTGAAATACCAGGAAGTATTGATATTGAATTTTTGAATTTGAAAAAAGGACAAATATCCTTTTCATATACATCGGATATACCTCAGGATATCATAGTTAATGTAGAGATACCACAGATAGTGAAAGATGGAGTATCTTATACCAATTCTTTTTCATCAAACTTTGATGGTAGTTTACCTATCATGGGAGGCCTCATTGGGGACAATATTGCAGGTTACCAAATACAAGGCGGAGATACATTATTGACGGTAAAATATGATGCTATTTTGCCCGATGGAGAAAAGGTCATCCTACCTTCCTTTTTGGTAATATTAACCCAACTGGAGTATGAATACGCAGAAGGTTTTTTGGGAAATGATGTTTATGATATAGGTCGTGATACTATCGAGATAGACTTTTTTGATAATTGGGAACAAGGCGTTATAAATTTTGAGGATCCTAAAATAAAAATGACAGCTTTTAATTCATTTGGATTTCCGTTGGATGCTAATTTCTTTGAAATAAATGTGGTAGGCATAGGAGGAGAAAGGCTGGCTTTAGTGTCTGATGCTATCGAAGAAGGAGTAGGGGTGAATTTTCCTAATATCAGTCAAGTGGGAGAGACCATTCGAACTGATTTTTCATTTAATAAAGATAACAGCAATCTGATAGACATACTCGCTATTGGACCAGCTAGTGTAGAATATGAACTTGACGGAGAACCCAATCCAGACGACAATGAAAGCGGAAGGGGTTTTATGACTGATAGTAGCTTCATAGAAGTGCAGTTGGAAGTAGAGTTGCCACTCAATGGATACACCTTTGGGTTTGCATTAAGAGACACTTTTGATATAGACCTATCTGGAAATGAAAATGTGACTGCCGCCGAATTTAAGTTAATCACAGAGAGCGCTATTCCATTGGGCTTAGAGGTAGAGATTGCTTTTGCGGATGAAAATTTCAATATATTAGAGACTATAAATCCAGATGGAGACAATCAACTTATAGGTGCTGCCCCAGTAGATGCGAATGGGGTTGTAAATGGTGTGACCATCAAGGAGACTATAGATAGTTTTGATGCTACTCGCTTTGCTAGAATAAAAAATGCTAAGAAGATTTTATTAAGAACGGAATTTAATACAACCAATTCTGATGTTCCTCAGTTAGTAAAATTTAATGCCAGTCAAAGTGTCAAGTCTAGAATGGGTCTGAAATTACAGGTCGCTAATTAAAACTAAGTATGTTTCAATTATATAAATGTATATGCACCATTCTATGTGTATTGGCTTTGCCTTTCTGTGGAAAAGCACAAAGTGAGCTAGGGAGTTATTTCTTGGAGGGAACCTGGGCAGCACGTGAACTGAATGTAACCGATACCTTGCATGGTGCGATAGAAATATATCTGCCAGGCTTATACTTTGAAAGTCATCATAACAATCGTATTTCACTTTCTGATGTCCTTGATAATAATGATGGTACGGCCTCGCTCAATTTTGGGAATGTAATCTCCCAATTGGAGGACAACAATATTTTTGAGAATAATCTGAAAGTAAACACGATAGGCGTAGCGGTAAAATTCAAGTCTTTTCAAATAGACTTGAGACATAACACTAGATTAAATTCTACGATCAATTATCCCAGGGAATTAGTGCAGCTTATTTTTCAAGGGAATGCTCAGTTTATAGGAGAGGAGGTCGAATTTGGTCCGGCTATCAATTACAAGGCCTACCACGAATATAGCCTAGGAGTATCTAAACAATTTGGCGCACTGGCACTAGGCGGAAGAGTCAAATACCTCAGTGGAGTGGGCTTTCTGCGGACTGGAAATTCGCATGCTTCCTTGTTTACTAGTGATGATGTGTTTCAACTTACGTTTGAAACAGATTATGCCTTTAGCACCTTCAATACAGTTGATATAGATGGAGTCAGAGATTTTACCTTTCGAGGCGGCAATATAGGTGAGAATTTTTTCTCCCCCAACAATGGTGTAGCATTTGATTTAGGTGCTTCGATAGCGGTGAATGAGAAGCTCAAGTTGTCTGCCAGTGTTTTGGATATTGGGTCTATCAGTTGGGATGAAGAGACGACCTTATTTGAGAGTCAAGGCGTTTTTACATATGAAGGCATTGATTTGGATGATTTTCTATTGAATGACAGTGTAGAATTTGAGATCAAATTGGATACCATAGAGGGAGTGCTCGCTTTTAATGAAGCGACTACTACGGCGAGGAGCTCTCTCATTACTCAAATATATTTTGCGGGACAATATAGGCTCAATAATAAACTTACGCTAGGAGCATTGATTCATTTGAATGATAGAGAAGATAGTTCGCCTGCGATAGGATTAAATGCGCAATACTTTATCACCGAAACTTTTTTGCTTGGAATGAATTATGGTTATAGAAAAGATAATTTCAGTAATTTAGGGCTACAGTTCTCCGGTAAAATCGGCCCGTTAGTGGTATTTGGCAATACAGATAATATTATTTCTGTACTTTCAAATGAGAATTTTGGCTTTAATGGGAGACTAGGGATAGGCCTCTCTTTTTAAAGGAAATAATACCTAAAATTTATAAACTATGATTAGACATATACTTTTAATTGTTGCTGGTGTATTGGTTACGTTTTCACTCTTTGCACAAGTCGATGATCCAGCCTGTGAAGGCCAACGTTTGGTAGATCCAATATTTAGCGATGTGCAAGTGACTGAGAGTGTAGTATATGGAGTAGGAACTTCTGCTTCTGGAGACCCTTTCAATCTTTTGATGGATATATACGAACCTGTAGGAGATAATCTAGATCAACGACCAGTTGTTATTTTGGCACACGGGGGAAGTTTTTTATTTGGGTCTAGAACAAACCCGGTGATGGTGAACACCTGTACAGCTTTAGCAGAGCGTGGATACGTTGCAGCCTCAATTGAATATACATTATGGCCTCTCACATTAGGCTTTCCTGATTCATTAGATATACTTGATATAGTGGTTGCTTCGATGGGGGACATGCGTACTGCCATTCGTTTTTTCAATGAAGATGGACTAACGGACAATGAGTTTCGAGTGAATCCGGACGTCATTTCTATAGGGGGGTATTCTGCTGGATCTATTATTGCTTGTCATCAAGGTATGCTAGATGCGGAAGATGATATTCCTGCTTTTATAGAGGAAGCCATTGAAAGAAAAGGTGGGTTTGAAGACTTAGGCTCTAATTTGGATTTCAGTGATGATATTATTTCTATCCTAAATCTTTCTGGTGCTATCTATGACGTTGATTTTATTGACGCCAATAGTACGCCTATTTATAGTTCACATGGTGATGAAGACGAAACAGTTCCTTATGTATTTGGCCTTACGGGTGGTGTATTGAACTCCCACGGTTCTTTTAATATTACGGAGCGGTATAATGAGTTAGGTTTGGAAAATGAGTTATTCACTTTTGAGGGTGGGGGGCATACCGACATCTTCTCTGAGGCGATATTTGCGGATGACTTAAACCAAATGTATAACAATCTATATGTTTGGAACAAGGACCAAGTTTGTAATCGAGAGATTTCTACTAGTAGTGAGGATTTATTTACTACTAGTGCGAATATATATCCGAATCCAGCCCAAGATGAATTGAATATTGAATTACCCAATGATTTAGCAATGGAGCACCGCGTAGAGATATTTAATCAGGTTGGTCTGCTCGTATATGCTGGAAACTCAAACTCAGATATTAAGAGCACAGTCAACGTAAGCGATTTTTCAAACGGGCTCTATATTACAAAGATTAGCTTTGAAGAAACGTATGCTCCAATTACACATAGAGTAGTGATTGCTAAGTAATCGTCTACACAATACGTTGGATAGAAGAAGATGAATTAAGTTGAAAGACTAATTCATCTTTTTTTATGGCCTCTACATCCAGTAGATTGATACCTGGCGTTTTTCCAATTTCTATAGAGCCTAGTGTGTCTTCCATACCTAATGCTTGTGCTCCATTTATCGTAGCCCATTGGAGAAGCGTCTTGAAGTCAACATAAGATTGATATTTACTGATGGTTTTCATTTCCTCCAATACGGATAGTTGCCAATTAGAAGTTAGACTATCGGTCCCAATGGTCATTTTAGCATGTTGATCGATAAAAAACTTGTAGTTAGGCAGGCGATTCTCGATGTATAGATTCGCATTTGGGCAAGTGGCCCAATACACATTTTTGCTCCAATTTTGGGCAGATTGGATATCTTCGGTTGTAGTCAAAGTATTGTGCACAAAGAGTGTTCTCTGTGCCGCATCCATGTTCTCAATGGCGTACTGTATGCTTGGCTTACCCGTACTTTTGAATTTGTCCAATGGGATATTGAATCCTTTATAAAAATCCAAGAAGCCTCCTTTGCCAGCAAGGAATAGTTCGTTTTCTGGAGGCGTCTCCTGATTGTGTATACTTACTGTACAGCCCTCAGAGTTGGTTTCATTTATCTTTTGAAATAAAGATTTTGAAACGGTATAAGGCGCATGTGGAACGCAACTGACTTTATTGCCTCCACTTCTTGCTTGGCCTTTGAATACTTCATAATACTTGTCAAATTCTTTTTGAGACCAGTCCTCTTGAAGAAAATCAAACATCTCAACAAAAGTGTAATAGTTGATTTTACTCTTTTCTTTTTGCTCTTTAGTGTCAAGCTTATTGGAGATGTCCCCTACGGCAACAATCCCCTCATCATACATGTATTGGTCTGCTTCTGCTATGGCATTATTTATTTCTTCTTGTGGAGAATCTCTGAAGGACACAACGCTAGATATAAAAGGGATAAGACTGGTGCCCGTAGGTACTTTACCTTTCATATGCGATAGCTCTAAGTGACAGTGCGTATTAATTAGTCCTGGGATAATGCTTCCTTTGTGCACCTCTATCTTGTCAGAGTCGACCTCATCTGTGGACTTTATGTCTAAGATCTTTCCACTTTCCTCTATAATTATCACCTGATCAATTAGGATATCTCCTTTACCTGTGTGAATGTAGTCGGCACTTATATAACGCATGTATGTATAATTTAAAATTCTTGGACAATGATGCCATTCTTCATTCTTGGTTCAAACCATGTAGATTTTGGAGGCATTATCTTTTTTTGATCAGCAATTTCTATCAAGTCTCGAATGTCAACTGGATATAGGATAAAGCCAATCCCCTTGTCTATTTTGTTGCATTGATTTTTGAAGGATTCTATTGTTTTTACTCCTTCTAAATATTTTATTCGAGTATCTGTACGGATGTCTTCAAAACCTAGAATGTCATTCAGGATATATTTATTCATAAGGTTGGCATCTAGTAAAATATTTTTCTTACTTCTTAGCAGTTTCTTTTTCCACTTTAGGCAATACCATTCCTTGCCAAGATACATGATGATCTCAAACTTCTCCTTTGGTTTTCTGTATTTGTCTAGAACAGAAATGTCGCAATGCTCTGATAGTTGTACTATAAAATTCACTGGAGAAATATCTTGTAAGGCATTGACAATGCGATTAAAATCGTAAATTTTTAGATGTGTTGATGGAAAGAAGGAGGTCATTAAGTATTCATAAGGATTGACTTCTTCCTCATTATGATTCGCAGACATCAATGCTGTAGACGCACAACGATGATGGCCATCTGCGATATACCCTTCAGGAATATGTTTCTTGAACAACTTGCAAATGTGTTCAATTTCTTCAGCGTCAGTTACAGTCCAGATGCGATGTATCTCTTTTGCATTGAATTTTATTTCTAATAGTCGCTTTCGAGTGATAATATCTTTTATCCAGTCACTTATTTTCTTTACTTCTTTGTGAAAGACAAGCACCGGCTTAACTCCTGCTCCTCGCTTTAGGATTAGGTCTATCTGCTGCTGCTCCTTAACACTAATCGTGTTTTCATGTTTTTTTATCCGTTGAGATACAAATTCGTCGATATGCGCACAGGTGACAATTCCTTCATGCATCTCACCATTGCGCTCTATTTGCAAAACATAGATCGCCTCTTTAGCTGCTTTTTTGAAAAAATTACCCTTTTTGTAGTCGGGGTATTTTTCTCTCACAGAAGAGAAAAACGCTTTCGGAGAGGCAACGAACTTCATATTAGGCAATACCGCTCTAAATGGACGTATTAACATGTATTGAAATGTTTGATTTTGTTAGGTCCTTCTTTTATTCAGCTCCATAGGTTACCATCAAATTAGATTTTTTTCTAATTTAAAGCTTGGGAGAAGAACCAATATTATTATACTGATTCGAAAATTACGGTATAAAATAGAGAAATGAAAGGAAAGCAGAGGCTATTCCTTGTAGGATACAAAAAGAGAAAAGTGGGATTATTTGATTAAGCCCAAAAAAGTACCAAATAGCCAGTTGCCATCAGAAGTAGATATTCGCTCCAACAGCGTGTCTGTTTTGCTAGAAAATAATTTTATCTCATTCATTACCTTCACAAATTCAGCGGATTGCTGATCTTCAGCTTGTACCGCAGACAATTCATCAAGCACTTTGGTGAGGGGCTCTAGTTCTTTTTTCTTACGCTGTTGAATTATTTTTTTGACAATTTCCAGCATGTCTTTTTCTGCTACAAAAAAGTCTTTTCTTTCTCCCGTTTTGAGTTCTTTATACACCAAGCCCCAGTCTATGAGGGCGCGCAAATTCATATTGGCATTTCCCATAGAGATTTGCAGCTCATCTCTAATCTCCTCTGCATTCATAGCTTCGGGAGCAATGAGTAATAAAGCATGGATTTGCGCCATAGTACGGTTGATCCCCCAGTTTGACCCGAGGGTACCCCATGAATGAATAAATTTATCTTTACCTTCTGGAAAATTCATGCTTTCAATTTCTCTTAAGACCCACGCTTTTCTTGGGCGATAAGCAATTAGAGAATAATACTATATTTTTAAAAAGGGCGCTTTGACTAGTTCACCGGCTAGTTTCTTTTTGCCAGTATCGACAAAAATAGGCGTATTCAGTTTTGCGTGCGCGGCGTCAATATAGCCCATCCCAATAGGAATATTTAAGCTAGGCGACATCGTACCGGATGTAACCACACCTATCTTTTCTCCTTTGTCATTTTCAATATTGTAGCCATGTCTAGGGACACGACGATCTTCGATAATGAAAGCCATCAACTTTCTACTTGGCCCCTTTGTTTTTTGCTGTGCAAATATCTCGCTAGAGTTAAATTCTCCCTTGCTGAGTTTAGTGATCCAGCTCAAGCCAGCTTCGATTGGAGATGTTTTTTCATCAATATCATTGCCGTATAGACAGTACCCCATCTCTAATCTCAACGTATCTCTAGCACCTAGACCACAGGGTACTACATTGTGATGCTTGCCTAGTCTCATCATAGAATCCCATAGGGTAGGTAACTGATCAGAATTGACATATATCTCAAATCCTCCAGAGCCAGTATATCCGGTAGCAGAAATAATGACATTACTCATGCCAGCAAAATCTCCTCTTACAAAGTTGTAGTATTTGATAGCTGACAGATCAATATCGGTCATCTCTTGTAAAAACTTCGTGGCATTCGGTCCTTGCACTGCCAATAAACCAGTACGATCAGAAATATTTAAGATGTGAATATTGTGATTGTTTTGTTCCGACACCCAATCCCAGTTCTTAGCGATGTTGCCTGCATTGACTACCATCATATACGCTCGCTCTCCAGCAGAACAATTTTCTTCTGATAGACGATATACGAGAAGATCATCCATAATCCCTCCCGTGAGATTGGGCATACAAGAGTACTGTATTTGGCCTATCTCTAATTTCGAAACATCATTGGTAGTTATTTTTTGTAGAAATGGCAATGCATCTACCCCACGTACAATAAATTCTCCCATGTGCGATACGTCAAAGACACCCACATTTTCTCTTACCGCCTTATGTTCTTCCTTGATGCTCGTATAAGAAATGGGCATATTATAGCCTGCAAAAGAGGCCATTTTGGCGCCCAATTCGATATGTCTACTGCTAATTGGTGTTTCTTTAATGCTTTCTTGTGTCGTACTCATCTTTAATTTAGAATTTTTACTGTTTCAATGATATCTCCAACTTGTATGTTTTGGACCACGTCCATTCCTTTTTTTACTTTTCCAAAGATAGTATATCTTCCGTCTAAATGGGGTGTTGCGCTATGGGTAATAAACCATTGTACCCCTTCTGTATTTGGTCCAGCGGAGGCCATCCCTAGATATCCACCTGCATCGTAGTATTTTTGGCTCACTTCACTACGGAGAGAGTAGTCTAGTCCACCATAGCCATCTCCTCTCGGACACCCTCCTTGTATCACAAAATTGGGCACCATTCTATGAAAATTTTTACCATCATAATATCCTTCCTTTACCAACTTTATGAAGCTGGTCGTACTTCCAGGCGCGTCTAGTGGATATAGATCCAAAACAATATCTCCCTTTTTAGTTTCGATTCTGACTTGTGGATTTTCGGATAGGCTGCCGTACAGATTCCAATCAATAGGATGATTGTATTCTGGCGCAGGCAACTCCACATTCGTACCATCAAAAGTATTGATCGCACTTTGCAAAAAGTATAAGGTTTCTGTTTCTTGCGGGAGCTTAAGATTTCGTTTGGCTACGTGAAGGAAACTACTATTTTCGTACAGTTCTTTGAAGTTGAGTGTGCTGTCTGCCAATATTTGGGCGGCTACCGCTTTCATGGCAGGATCTTTACCGTTGATGGCTGAAGCAATATATTGACTCAATTCTTTTTTTACTTGCTTTCTACCCAAACCAAAATTCCTATCGAAGAATGGATCAGTGACGATAGTTTGCAAGGCCTCTAAGGTGGCAGTTCTGATGACTGGACTACTGTTCGTAAATCCATTTCTATAAATGTATTTGTAGTTCCATCCATAATCTGCAAGCCCTTTTAAGGCGTATGCTCTACCACTAGGACTATTGGTTGTATCTCTAAAAATTCGCTTTAGCTTGTTGTTGACCAATAAGTTTTGGGCTTCATAGACTGGAGAAATGTGCTTATTAGCGGCTTTCAACAGGCTCAATTCTACAATCGGATTGATACTATCATTTGACATTTGGTAATAAACAGAGCCGTCTGTTCCTTCTCCATTGGTGTAGAAGAATTCTGCAGCTGTCTGGGCTAATTGTACGTCTTTACTCCTAAGGGCCTTGAAAGCGGCAGACTGAACCGAGGCATAGGGAAAATTTTTCAACGCACGAATGATATTGCACTTTACCAAGGTGTTAGACGCCCGGTCGTACAAGCCCATTAGTTCTGCTTGTGCTTTTGGGGTTTTTGTTTTTCCCAAGGCGATAGCCAAGGCAGATTGGACATCAGTAGATTCAGTGTTATTTATTCTGCGGATGATGGCCGCTATATTGGCTTCACTCAGTGTTGGATATTTTGCGCGCGAGAGATATTGCGCTGCATACATCATCACATTGCTTGGTGTCTTAGCATTGTCTAGGAGGTCGATCATTCTTTGCGTTCCCTTAGTATTGGTCAGGCCTCTTAGTCCAAAACGATAGAGACTCTGCGCTTGCCCTAGCAACAGCAAAGTATCTGCTACTCCATAGGATGAGATAGCACTGATAAATTCCAGTTCCTTTTTGGTACCACATTTCCCTACGGCTTCTAATACGGTTTGATTGTATCTCGTCCACTCTTTCAAGGAGTCTGTACGTTCAAAATTATTGATCAATAAGGCCACTCCGCTTTTGTGTCCTATCTGCCCGATGGCATAGGCTGCTGCACAACGGACGTCCTCATTATTATCTTGGAGCAGTGGATTCAGTTGAGCCAAGGCATTCGTGTCTCGAACGGAGGCGAAGGCCATAGCACTAGCGTATCTGTAGCCCGGATTGGAGTGCTCAAAGTAGGTGTACAGACTATCTGATTGGGCTTTGTCTTGATGGTCTATAATATTCTGGAAAACAGGATCTGCAGGACTAAGCTCCACATCTGTTATAACTTCCTCAGTAACAGGAACACAGCTATACATTATCAGTACAGCTAGCAGGCCTACAAGGTGAGAAGTATACTTATTCATGAAATGATTTTTCTGGTCGGCAAATATACCTTAAAAAATTATGAGTTATGAATTATGAGATATGAATTGACCGACTAGCACTTTGAATCCTAGTGGTCTAGACCCAGTATGGACAGCATTTTCAGAAAGATTGGCTCTATTCTACCGCTAAGCCCCGTGTCAGGGATCGGTAAGATGAGCCCAGCGGGCTCAGTCGCAGCTTTTTTCAGCTGGGACGGGAGCGAACGCGGCCTCTGATAGAGCCCGGTCCCTCAAAATGCGCGGCCCGTAGCCTAGCCTTTTGAGGGAGACACCCAAAAAAATAGGATACGCAATAGTATCCAGAAATAGGTATTACCCTTCTGCTGCTTGTCTCGCTTTCTTCGCCGCTATGAAGGAGCGTACGAACATCACCATCGCCAATACTCCTGATGCCAACATCGCGATCGTACGCACTAGGCGCAAGCCTCCGATATGGATAGATTTTGGCAGCACCATACCACCGATCATAAGCAAGACCAGCAGGGTAAGCACCACCGCTACATGCGCGATGACCTTGTTTTCTTTCTTGACCCCCGAGGTAAGCAATAAAAGAATGACTCCAAATCCAACTGGGATCAAAGCCGTAGGGGATGGTGTCGCCGAAGATAGATATCCCCAAAGACCCATTGCGATTAATACGATTCCGTTGATAAGATTGGCTGTAGCTGCGTTCATGTTCTTAATTATGAATTATGAGTGATGAATTATGAATGCTTTTATTGTATATCCGTGAAATTATGATTCTACTGGTTAATTTCATACAAATTGAAAAATAATAATGATAAAATTATGGAATCCGTGTTCTGACGTCGTCTAATAAGTAAAAGGAATATATGCGTCTTGAAAAGAAACCAAATGCGGTAAAAGATAAGAGCTTTGAGTTTGCTCTTAGAATAATAAATATGTTTAAGTATCTTAAGGAAAAAGGGGAGTATGTTATGAGTAAGCAACTCTTGAGATGTGGAACTTCAATCGGTGCTTTAATAAGAGAAGCTGAACATGCTGAAAGTCGTGCTGACTTTATTCACAAAATGGCCATTGCGCAAAAAGAGGCTAATGAGACAGAATATTGGATAGAATTGCTTTACAGATCTGGCTATACGGACAAGATAATATTCGAATCCATTTCTAAAGACATTATTGAGATTCGAAAAATTTTAGCTTCCATTATCTGTACCTCAAAAGAAAACAACAAAAAGGGAAAATGAAAAATGCTCCATAAAGATCATGAACACGTGCGAAATGCAAATTCATAACTCATAATTCATACTTCATAATTACTTCAAAGGTGCCTTTCCGCATGATAAGAGCTTCTCACCAAGGGCCCACTTTCCACAAAATTAAACCCCTTCTCCAGTCCCATTTCCTTATAGGCAGCAAACTGATCTGGATGAATAAATTCATCAACAGCCAAGTGCATTTTGGTAGGTTGTAGATACTGACCTATCGTGAGTACATCACAGCCACTCTCGATCAGGTCATCCATGACTTGCTCCACCTGTGCTGGCGTTTCGCCAAGACCAACCATGATGCCCGTTTTTGTTCGGTGGCCAGCGTCCTTGATGCGTTTGATTTGTTCCAGGCTGCGGTGGTATTTGGCTTGCGGTCGGACCTTGCGATACAAGGCTTCCACCGTTTCCATATTATGAGAGACGACCTCTTGGCCTCCTGCGATCATACGCTCGAGGGCTTCCCAATTGGCCTTCACATCAGGGATCAAAGTCTCGATAGTGGTAGCGGGCGACTGCTCCTTGACCGCGACCACCGTTTGGTACCAAATCTCAGCACCCCGATCCTTGAGCTCATCCCGATTCACAGAAGTAATCACGGCGTGCTTCACCTCCATGAGTCGAATCGCCTCAGCCACACGTCGCGGTTCATCCTCATCATACTCCGGCGGCCTACCCGTCTTCACGGCGCAGAAGCTGCACGAGCGAGTACAAGTATTGCCTAGAATCATGAAAGTTGCCGTACCAGCACCCCAGCATTCGCCCATATTAGGACAGTTGCCAGATTGACAGATGGTATGCAAATTATACTGATCCACCAGCGATCTCACCTTCTTGAACTCAGGTCCAATAGGCAGTTTTACACGCAACCACGACGGTTTTCGCGTTCTTTCCTCCTTTTTTTGTACGATCGGCAGTTCCTTCATGCAATTCTCATGTATACGATTAAAGTACAAAGATAACAGAATTTGGGCAAAGAGGTTGTCTATTTGGGGCCAT
>CAKZVJ010000050.1 GCA_937923345.1 uncultured Saprospiraceae bacterium | reverse complement strand
TACCGTTTCTTGAGTATTGTCAGATTTTATCGTTTGCAGGATATATAAACCACTTTGTAAGTGTTCTACTGCGATCGCTATTTGGAGCTGGTCTTCTGTTCTCTGGGCAACCATTTTTTTTCCTGATAAGGAATAAATATTAACTGCTACAATATTGGCTGCATGAGCTTGATGTATAAATACCGTTGAAGAAATTGGATTTTGTAGGGTGATTTTGTTTTGTACTTCAGGCTCATTGGTACTATTTAATATAAATAAATCAGCACAGTCATTGGTCTGGATTGCTTCTTTTAATTTTTTATACGCTACGGCTTGCTCATCAATAGGGGGTGAATAGGGAAAGTGAGAAATATAACCACTAACCATACCTCCTCTAACATATAATGTAGGCGTCCAACCATATGGCGAAGGTCTAGAGTAATCCCCAATCACGTCCCATGGATTGTCTACTTGTAATATCCTTGGTAAAAAAATGATAATTGAATCATTAATATTTCCTATCAAATTGGTTGACATGTCAAAAATACCATTACAGTCAAAGTCCTTTCCATCCCATATTCTAATTTGAGATTTACTTTCCTCACCAGAAATCACTTCAATTACTTCTAGGTCTAAACCGTCATCGTCTTTAGAAATTATGGTGCCATACACTACAATATTTTCGATGTCAATATCTATAGTTTTACAAAATGACTTAGTGTCAAAACTGCAGCATAATAATTCAAATGGTAAAATGAGTAAAGCTAGAAGGATGGCGTTTTTCATGATGGTTTAGTTTTGTTTGATAATGAATCTTGCTAAAGATAGAATTATTTTTCGAATAGGTATGTCGCGATCTAGCATTTCGCTAGGAGCCTAGCATGGATGAGGGGTGGAAGCGGCATGGTATGAAGCGCGGGTAGAGACGCGATAATTCGCGTCTTGCGGGTGAGCATACCATACAGCGTACGACCCGACCCTGAGCGTAGCGAATGGGGCAGCCCCGGATAAATTATGAATGGTGAATTATAAATTCTATGCATGCGTAATATGTTTACTAGAATTTAATTTTCTTAACAGCCAACAGCCAACAGTCAACAGCCAACAGCCAAGCTCAAAATCCGGCAATCACAGAAATCTCAATATTCACAAACTTGGGTAGGTTGGCTACTTCTACCAGTTCGCGAGCAGGAGCGGTGGCCTCGTCAAAGTACTCCGCGTAGACGGCATTGATGCGGCTGTACATATTCATGTCCGCAACGAAGACAGAACACTTCAAGATGTGCTCCAATCCCAAACCAGCTTCGGTAAGAATGGCTTTGATGTTCTTCATGACTTGGTGCGTTTCGGCTTCTATGCTATCCGATACGAGCTCGCCAGTCGTTGGATCTATGGCAATCTGGCCAGACATATATAGTGTATCGCCATGGCGTGTTGAGTGGTTATATGGTCCTACTGGAGCGGGTGCCTTTTCTGAATTGATGATTTTTTTCATGATCGATTTTTATATGTATGCTAAAGTAGTCCGAGTGGGGATATGTCAGCAACAAATGATATAATTCCTTACTTTTGCAAAAGTAACGAAATACAAGGAAACGTAAGATGGAAAAGAAGAAAGTATTATCATGTATCCAGCCGACAGGAGACATCCATTATGGAAACTATTTTGGGGCGGTAAAGAACTGGGTAGACCTACAGGAGCAATACGATTGTATCTATGGGGTGGTGGATTATCATGCGATGACGGCGCCATACAATCCAATCAAGCTGCGACAAAATACCTGGGAGCTCATTTTTAATTTGTTGGCTATCGGAGTGAAGACGGAAAATTTGTTTATTCAATCTTTGATCCCAGAGCATACAGAACTGTGCTGGATATTTAACTGCTTCACCTCTTATGGGCAACTGCAAAGAATGACACAATTCAAAGATAAGTCGTCGGATACGGGTAAGGGCGAGGATGGATTTATTTCTGCTGGTCTGTTGGATTATCCCGTTTTGCAGGCAGCGGATATCTTGGTGTATCGAGCAGATTTTGTACCAGTGGGAAAAGATCAAGAGCAGCATTTGGAACTGTCTAGAAATATTGCTTCTAGATTCAATCAGCAAGTAGGCAAGGACTACTTCGTGCTTCCCGAGACCTTGTTTACAGAGACACCCAAAATACGCTCGACTGCAGATCCACTGCGGAAGATGAGTAAGAGTGCCGGGGAGAAGCATTACATCAGTTTGTTTAGTGAAGAAGCGCGAATCCGTAAGCAAGTCAAATCTGCAGTAACGGATACTGGCGAGACAAAAGCAGGTGAGATGAGTGAAGGAGTGGATAATCTCTTTACGCTCTTGAAAGCCAGTGGGAAGATAGATGTGCATACTAGTCTGATGGCAGATTTTAATGCCGGTGCCTTAAAGTATGTTGATCTAAAAGAAGCGGTTGGGGCTGCATTGGTTGATTTGAGCCAACAGTTTGCGGAGCGAAAGCTAGCGATCATGGCAGATAAGAAAAATGTAAAGAATCAGATCAAAGCCTCTTCTGCAGAAATCAGAAAACGGGCGCAAGAGACTTTGAAAGAGGTAAAAGATTTGGCAGGCTTAATCAATGTGAAATACTAAACATGAAAATAATTTGTATCGGCAGGAACTATGTCGCCCATGCTGCAGAGCTGAAAAATGCAGTGCCTAAAAATCCACTTATCTTCATGAAGCCGCCTACGGCTTTATTGCTAAAAGATAAGCCGATGTATATACCGGAGTTTACAAATGATTTGCACTATGAGGCGGAAATCGTATTGAAGATTGCCAAGAATGGAAGACATGTACAGCCAGAATTTGCGAGGGAATATTACACGCAAATTGCTTTTGGGATAGACTTCACTGCGCGGGATTTGCAGAGCCAATTGAAGGAAAAGGGCCATCCGTGGGAGATCGCAAAGGGTTTTGATTTTTCGGCTGGACTAAGCGAGTTTATTAACATGTCGGATTTGGAGAATAGTGAGCATATCCAATTTCACTTAGATTTGAACGGGGAGACTGTGCAAAATGGCAATACCAAGGATCTAATTTTTGATTTTGACACATTGATTGTTTATATCTCAAAATTTTTCAAACTTCAGCAGGGAGATATCATCTATACAGGTACTCCAGCAGGTGTGGGGCCCGTGAAAATAGGCGATACACTGGAGGGATATATTGAAAATAAGAAATTGCTTAGTTGTGATATAAAATAGCCATATCATTGGGGATTAGCCCATATATTACTAATTTTGACCATCTAAAAAATAAATTTAAATCTTAATAAATATGCCATATCTATTTACATCAGAATCGGTTTCTGAGGGACATCCAGATAAAGTAGCAGATCAAATATCTGATGCCTTAGTGGATCATTTTTTAGCTTTTGATAAGTCTTCTAAGATAGCATGTGAAACACTTGTGACTACTGGTCAAGTAGTGCTTGCAGGAGAGGTGAAAACGAAGACTTATTTGGACGTTCAGCAAATCGCTAGAGACGTGATCAACAGAATTGGATATACCAAGTCTGAGTACATGTTTGAGGCGAATTCTTGTGGTGTTTTTTCATCAATTCACGAACAGTCACCAGATATCAATCAAGGTGTAGAACGTAAAAAGGCGATTGACCAGGGAGCTGGAGATCAAGGGATGATGTTTGGATATGCAACCAACGAGACGGATAACTATATGCCTCTTGCTTTAGATCTGTCTCATAAGATATTGGTTGAACTAGCAAAGATCAGAAAGGCTGGAAAGGAGATGAAATATCTTAGACCAGATGCAAAGTCTCAAGTAACCATAGAGTATGGAGATAACAATAAACCCATACGAATCGATTCTATTGTAGTGTCTACACAGCATGACGATTTTGCAAAGGATGCTAAAATGTTGGCTAAAATCAAAAGAGATATCATCAAGATTGTTATCCCTCGTGTAATCAAGAAGTGTAAGGCTAGTGTGAAGAAGTTGTTCAACAACAAAATCAAATATCATATCAATCCTACAGGTAAGTTTGTAATTGGTGGACCACATGGGGATACAGGATTGACAGGTCGTAAGATTATCGTAGATACCTATGGTGGTAAAGGGGCTCACGGTGGAGGAGCATTCTCTGGAAAAGATCCTTCGAAGGTAGATAGATCTGCAGCATATGCTACAAGACACATTGCAAAGAATCTAGTAGCTGCGAAAGTAGCTGACGAAATCTTGGTTCAAGTCTCATACGCAATTGGAGTGGCTAAGCCAACCAATATTTATGTCAATACTTATGGATCTGCTAAAGTAGATATGAGTGATAGCCAAATTGCTAATAAAGTAATGGATCTATTTGATATGCGTCCATACGCTATCGAAACTAGATTGAAATTGAGAAATCCTATCTACTCTGAGACTGCTGCTTATGGTCATATGGGTAGAAAACCAGTAAAAAAGAAAGTATCTTTTACTGATGGTTCTGGAAAGGTAAAGCAAATGAATGTGGAAACTTTTACTTGGGAAAAACTAGATATGGTTTCAAAAGTAAGAAAGGCATTCAATATCAAAAAATAAAATACGCTACTACGTAGTGTACTAAAAAACCGAAACAAGTGATGATCCATTGGGTTCTCATTATATTAATAGTCGTAGTATGGGGTAGATTAATCATCACTCTGCTACGACTATTTTCGTATAAGTTATGCCTTCCTTTACGGTCAGTACCAGAAGAAAGAAGCATCACTAAGTTAGTTGCTTGTTTTGCCTCTATCGCATTGATGGCGTATCTTCTCTACTATGGGTTCAATCTTAATGAAAAGCTGCGCTACATTACGATTATCTTTTTGCCATTTATTTTTGAGGAGTTAGTATTGCCGATGATTACTAAAAATAGGGTTTATCTTGATGATACTAGGCTGTATGATACAAGAAATGGGATTGAGAAATATGACCTAAAGGATATATTTGCCGTAAGAATCAACCAAGATTCTGTCAAGGTATTTACCCACAGCAGTAGCTTAGCTTTTCTGATTTTTTATCGACTAGATTACTCGGTCAATGATTGGGAGCAGATTCAGGATTATTTTCATAAGTATCATGGGGCTGTGACGGTTCACGGTTGAGTAATACTATCTTTAATTGACAATTTTACACTCTATTCTTTTCAAATCTATTTATTAAGATCTAACATCTCTTCTACTTTATTCAAGCAGTTATAATTCGGCGTATCTGGATACGGATAATGGACGATTTACCTTTTGCATAATAGAGCTACAGGAGTTACAATGAAGATTAGAGAGTCAACTAAATTGTCTGATTATGGAGATAAGTTTAATTTCTTTTTTCAGAAATTTATTGGGGCTTCTGAAACTGAGTTAATTGCCATGCTTCCTGCTGAAAAATTTAACCAAATTAAGCAATTAGCCATGGATCAAGGAGGCTTTGAAGAGTCATCCATAGCACATTTACCTTTTGTAAATGATCAAGACAATCCTATTCTGATTTTTTACAATTTTGAGAAATAGAATTGTTTAGTACGAAAAGTAAAGTGGCTGTCCTATATTGAATAGAGCAGCCACTTTGTATAATTAGCTTTATTTTTTAGTAGATAATAGCATTAAAAAAAAACATTTAACCGAATTGCACAGTGCACATTGCACTGTGCAAATTATTTAAGCTTTCGCCTTAAACTTTGAAATCGCATTTTTAGTGAAGTCAGAAAGAACCAGCTGTCCACTAACTGCTGCACGCTCCGCTAATAATTCATCCCAATGCTCTGTGCCTTGCCAGAAGACTTTTTTGAGTAATCGCATTGCCTCCGGATTAGAGGCTACTAATTTGCCACATAAGACTTCTATAGCTTCATCTAGTTCTTCTACAGTATCGTACACTTCTGTAAACAAACCTTTATCCTTTGCCCATTCTGCACTTTTAATTTCTGTTGCATTTATAGCTAACTGAGACATAGCGGAAACGCCAATTTTTCTTTCCACTGCTGGGCCAACTACAAACGGTCCAATGCCCACAGCCAGTTCACTTAGTTTGACACCTGCGTATTTCGTAGCCATGCAATAGTCACAAGCTGCAGCGATACCAACACCACCACCAATAGTTTTCCCTTGCGCTCTACCGATGATAATTTTTGGGCATTTGCGCATAGCATTAATTACATTCGCAAAACCGGAAAAGAAAATTTTTCCTGTTTCCATATCTTCAATAGACATCAACTCATCAAAGCTAGCTCCAGCACAGAAGGTTCTGTCTCCTCCGCTTTTGAGGACTATGATTTTTACTTCAGGGTCAATACCTGCTGTTTCTATAGCATCTGCTAGGGTGGCTAGCAGTTTACCAGGAAGGGAATTGTGTGCAGGGTGGGAGAACATGATAGTACTTATCCCATCTTGTTTATGTATCTGTATTGAACCTAATTGAGTCTTATCCATTTATTATTGATGTTAATTTGTGTATTCGTTAATCTGTGTATTTGTTATTTGTTAATCTATTTGATTAATGTTATCCATGGTTATTGAAATTAAAAACACGCCGCTTAATGCATTCATAATTATTTTCCTCACTCATTTTTTATTTTCTTCACCATAGTCAAGATGGTAGCTAGGGCTACAGTCTCACCTGTTTCGTCGTATACGTCTACTAGGAATTTTACGATTCCTTTTGCGATGTCCTCTTCATCTCTTTTTTCTTGGTCTATTTTTTCTTTGACCGTGAACTTTACTCCGATAGTCATACCAGGGTAAACGGGTTTTGTAAATCTACATTCGTCGATACCGTAGTTCAATAAAACGGGCCCTTTCTTAGGGTCGACAAATAGTCCAGCGGCCTTTGCTAAAACAAAATAGCCATGGGCTACTCGTCTTTCAAAGATAGTGCCCTCTAGTGAAGTGGCATCCGTATGCGCATAAAAATTATCCCCACTAACATTAGCAAAGTTGATGATGTCTGCATCGCTCACTGTGTGTTTATGTGTAAATACCGTTTCGCCAATTTCTAATTCTTCAAAGTGCTTGCGGAAAAGATGCACCTGCGCTTCTGGTTGTGCTCCTCCGATTTGAAATTGGTTGGTAACTTTTCCAATCATCGTTGGATGACCTTGGATAGCCGTTCTTTGCAAATAGTGAAATACACCACGTACACCACCCATTTCCTCACCGCCACCCGCACGACCTGGACCACCATGAGACAATAAAGGCATTGGCGAACCGTGACCTGTGCTCTCCTTAGCAGATTGCGTGTTTAGGAAATGGATTCGACCGTGATACGCCGCACTTTCGACCATATAGGTTTTTGCTATTTTAGGGTCGGATGTCACAATAGTACTTACCAAAGAGCCTTTGCCTAATTTTGTGAGTTTGATGGCATCTTCTATTTTCTTATACGGCATCAATGTACTAACAGGGCCGAATGCTTCCACTTCATGACTTACTTTATTTTTCAGCGGCTTTGGATTGAGTAGTAGGGTAGGTTGCATAAAGCATCCTTCTTTCTTGTCGGCTCCAATGACTTTGTATCGGTTACTGCCTCCATAGACTACTTCACAATCTTTGGACAATAGTGCAACGTTATTTTTGACCGCCTCTACTTGTCCTTTAGATACTAATGCGCCCATACGAACTGATTCGTCATTTGGATTTCCGATGGAGACTTTTTTCAATTGAGCGATGAGTGCCTTTTGTACATCTTCAATGTATTTGCTAGGGACGATGATTCTTCTTATGGCAGTACATTTTTGACCTGCTTTCACCGTCATCTCTTTTCTAACTTCTTTGATGAAAATATCAAAATCAGCTGTCCCTGGAGCAGCATCCGGAGCCAATACTGCAGCATTCAGACTATCCGCTTCCATATTGAAGTGAACTGCATTATCTATGATGCTTGGCAATGTTTTTAGCATTTTACCCGTGCTTGCTGAACCAGTAAAGGTGACTACATCCTGAGACTGCACGTGGTCGAGTATTCCGATACCAGAACCAGACACCAATTGTAAAGCACCATCTGGTAAAATCTTAGACGCTGCGATGTCCTTGACCATTTCGTAGGTTAAGAAAGAGGTAATCTCCGAAGGTTTTACTACTGCCGCCACACCGGCTAAAAGATTGACTGCAATTTTTTCTAACATTCCCCAAATAGGAAAATTAAAAGCATTGATATGGACAGCCACACCTTGTTTGGGAACCATCACATGGTGTCCGATAAAGGTACCTCCTTTAGAAAGATTTGCTGCTTCGCCTTCTGTATAAAAGGTTTCATTAGGGAATTTTTTTCTAAGACTCGCATATGCAAAAAGATTACCTATACCACCATCAATATCTATCCAGCTGTCTGTTTTAGTAGCTCCTGAGAGAAAACTGATAGGGTAATATTTTTTGCGGATACCATGTAGGTGCAGAGCCAATGCCTTTATCATTCTTCCTCTTTCGTGGAAGGTCATTTTGCGTAAAACAGGGCTACCTGTCTCTCTACCATACTTCAAAACGGCTTTGAAGTCAACTTCCTCTGAGCTACAGCTAGAGATGATACTACCATCAATGGCATTGACTTGTAATAATCCGTCTTTTTTATGCTTTACCCATCTGCCTTGGATATAATTCGGTTGCTTGATCAATTTTGTCATGATACTTTTTTTCTGAAAATCGCTTAAAAATAAAACATTCTTTTGGCGACTTATCCAAAACAAAAATAACAGAATAATATCATTTACTGTTTGGTGGTCAGATAAAATTCAATTAAACTTGAAGACAGACAATCGATTATCGATGCGATTATCTAAATAAAAATAGGAGTAGCTATAAGTCTATTTCAATTAAGAAAAAGATGGAAAGGTAGGCGAATCTAACCCAGGGATGTAATTTGTAGTTGAAGAGTCTTTCCGATTCTCTAGAAAAGTAGGGGTTTTAGGACCTTTTTTTTCAAAATTTCGAATATTTTCCTCTTCAATTATTTTGAATGGATTTTTTCCAGACATATAATAATTAATAATTTTTGTGTTTTATGCATATTAAACGTCGTCGAACATCGATTAATATATTGTTAAGACTACTATTTATTTAAAAAGTATCGTTTTTTACTTCGTTCCAAGTGTTAAATAAAGACTCTTGATGGGGTCTATTGTCATCTATTTCTGTCAACGCTTCACATTCAAAAAGAGTTTCGTGGCATTCTTGTGGTAATCTTTGATAAAGACTAGTTCCTTTGGTTTTCCATTCAATCATTTCATCGGATACCTTCTTTATCACCTTGCCAGGGTTCCCGACAACCAAGGATCGAGCAGGAATAGTAGTATCTGCTTTAATAAATGTCAAAGCACCTACTATACATTCATTTTCTATAATGACATTATCCATAATAACACTATTCATTCCGATTAGGCTATTCTCGCCAATGTTGGCCCCGTGAATAATCGCACCATGCCCAATGTGTGCACCTTGGCTAAGTACCACTTCGACACCTGGAAACATATGTATAGTACAATTCTCTTGCACATTGCAGCCGTCTTGAATAACAATTCCTCCCCAGTCACCTCTAATAGCAGCACCAGGGCCGATATACACATCTTTTCCTATAATGACGTTGCCTGTGACCGCTGCCAAAGGATGTACAAAAGAAGATGGATGGACAACAGGTTTAAATCCTTTAAATGCGTAAAACATATTTTATATATTTAGACACCAACAAAAAAGCGGTATCAATATGAGTTGATACCGCTTTTTTATTGGATAAAATGTTGATTAATCGCTTGACAATACGGCCAATAATCTAAGTACTTCATAGTATAACCAAACTAAAGTTACTAGTAAGCCCATTGCACA
>CAKZVJ010000049.1 GCA_937923345.1 uncultured Saprospiraceae bacterium | reverse complement strand
TAAAAAATGTAATGCTCCTTCCTTTTTAGTTGATGCTTCTGCCATTTTACTCTCGATTTTTTATATGTCGAAAGTTAATAACTTATATCCATTTGAATATCAATTATTTTGATGCGTTTTCCCTGGGGTGGCAACCCTGGGCTATAGTATTATCACCCCCCGAAAAAAATCGGGGCAAGCTCTGCCGGGGTTCTTCTCTTACTTCTGAACATCCCTACTTAGGCACAGGATCAATAACTGCGAAGCAGATTTGTTGACTCCTTTAAAAATATTAGAACATCAACAAGAATAAAAATATAAAAGAAAAATTAAGGTAGCCTCATGAATAAAATCACAGCCATCAGAATTGAAAACGAATGTAAAGCATGCTGCTTAATTCCAACAATCTCTTAAAAAATAGAAAAGAAAACTATCTCTATGCAATCAATTTATCGAGCGCAGCAATAACGATCTTATATAAAACTAGGGAGCAGAATGAACTTAAAAAGAGAAATAACTTAACCGAGTAACAGTTGTTACCCAGTTAAGTATTTTACTTACAAACTACTAAAAATATAAAAACAATTCTTTCTCCTTACAATGTACTTGGACATGCATAAGCTGACCTAGGTATGGGTGATTCTTTAATCGATTTGAATCCTCCAGAGATATCAATAGCATTGTGAATGCCTCTAGACTTTAAAATAGAATTCGCAATCATCGATCGATACCCACCAGCACAATAGACGTAAAAGGGATACCGCTCTGGTAAACTAGACAATTTTTGATTGATGGTGGACAGTGGATAATTTACAGCACCGATAACATGCTCTGAAAAATTTTCCGACTGTCTTCTTACATCTATTAAGTCTATTGAGGCGTTTTTCTCCATTATTTCTCTTAACGCATCTACAGATACGGATTGAACTGTATCTATATCTTTTCCTTCTTTGATCCAAGAGTCAAGTCCTCCTTTGAGAAATCCGATAACATTATCAAAACCAACTCTTGAAAGACGAGTTACAGCTTCTTTTACCATACCCTCTTCAACAATCAATAATATAGGCTGCTTTATATCTTTTATTAGAGCACCTACCCAAGGTGCGAAATCCCCATTGAGACCAATAAATATCGACCTAGGAATGTGGCATTTAGCAAATTCATTTTGATGCCGAACGTCCAACACAACTGCTCCAGTTCCATTTGCCGCTAGTTCGAATTCACCAGGAGACAAGGCGTGCATCCCTTTTTTCAATACCTTATCAATACTCTCATAGCCTTCCTTATTCAATTTTACATTCAAAGGAAAATATGCAGGAGGTGGAAGTAAGCCGTTTGTAACTTCTTGAATGAACTCTTCTTTACTCATATCCTCGCGCAGAGCATAGTTTAACTTCTTCTGATTTCCCAATGTATCCACTGTTTCTTTCATCATGTTTTTTCCACAGGCGGATCCTGCACCATGGGCTGGGTATACGATAAGCTCATCAGGTAAAGGCATTATTTTATTTCGCAAGCTGTCATACAGCATACCTGCCAATTGTTCTTGAGTGATATCCGCTGTCTTTTGCGCCAAATCTGGTCTACCTACATCTCCTAAAAATAAAGTATCTCCTGAAAAAATAGCATGCTCCTTCCCTTCTTTATCAATCAGTAAATAGGTGGTGCTTTCCATGGTGTGTCCAGGGGTATGTAACACGCGGATTCTAATTTTTCCTATTTGAAATTCTTCTCCATCCTTAGCAATATGGGCATTATACGAGGGATTTGCATTGGGTCCATAGATAATGGGCGCACCCGTTTTCTCTGCTAAGGTCACGTGTCCACTCACAAAGTCAGCATGAAAATGAGTTTCAAAAATATATTTAATTTTTACGCCATCTCTTTCTGCTCTTTCCAAATAAGGAGATACTTCCCTAAGTGGATCTATGATAGCGGCTTCGTCGCAGCACTGTATGTAGTAGGCGCCTTGAGCAAGGCAGCCAGTATATATCTGTTCTATTTTCAAATCTTATATTTTATTTCACGTGATGCTTCTACAATGGAGTGGGTAATTGCTAATTTGGATTATAAATACTGAGCTTCGGCACACTTCACTTTATTCGCTGTCCTACCTTTTCAATCTTTTGCTGCTCTTTAAAAAAGCTCCATAGACCTATGAAAATGATAAATGGGCTAAGCACAAATAGTGGCACTGCGATGCATTTCAGTTTTTCAAAAGACTCGATTCCCACTATAGTCAGGCCTAATCCTAGAAAATAAAAACTAGTTCTAAGGTAGGCCATCAAAGTTCTTTGATTGGCTAATTTTGTGCGCTCTATCGCTAAGACATCCGTAATTTTATGCATCCTTTAATCCTTTATGGAGCACTCCGTTTTCTTGTATAGTGTCTGGTATGGAAGACCAACCTGCCTGAACTGCAATCGTTAAACCTTCCGCAAAATGGGTCATCCCGATCACCGTTTCTGCGACCAAGTCCATAACAGAATATTGCTTACTAGCCGATAAATTTTCGTCAGAGTCAAAATATATTTGCTTCATATGATCAACTTTTATTTGGTAATTTAAATCTCAAAAATCCAGTGCATAACAGTGCTACATACATCACTAGGATGAATATCCAAGTGGATAGTAAAATGTCCATAATCTATTCTCTACAATATTATCTGCAGCAAGATCAGCATTACTTACATTTGAGTTAGTAACTAATGTTACCCCATCACCATAGAGAGGTAGAAAAAGTCTTCCAAAAGACCAATGCTGAAAGGAAGTAAAGAAGGTAAAAAGGCCAGTTAAAGTTTATGCTGAAAAGGCCAAGACTTTCACATGGTTGCGGTTTGTAGCAATCTTGTTGTCAAGGATTAATTTTTTGATGAGTCGAGATACCACTACTCTCGAAGTATTCAGATCATTGGCGATCTTAGCATGTGTTATTTCTAATTCAGGCGAATTAAGGACCATGGCTCTATCTTTGAGGTATTTGTATATTCTTTGTTCCATATTATGAAAAGCTAGAGTATCTATCGTTTCTAACATCTCCTTCAATCTCGAGTTATAACTATCTAATACGAAAGCTCTCCATGATTTGAACCGTACAAGCCAGTCATCCATACGCTGTATAGGGATCATATATATCAAAACGGGGGTTTCGCTAATGGCTCTAATTTCACTTTTTTTTCCACCTATGCAGCAGTTCATAGTCATGGCGCAAGAGTCTCCCTTTTCTAAGTAATACAATAGGTATTCGTGCCCTTCTTTGTCTTCATCAACAATCTTGATGGCGCCGCTCAATATCAAAGGCATGTGCGTGAGCTCATCTCCCATATCAATCATGCAAACCCCTTGGTCGACCTTTCTCACTTGTCCTTCCTTGACAATTTCTTTTAACAGGTCTTCTTCAAAAATATACTTATACTGCTCTCTCAATAATTTTTCCATCCTTTGCTTACATTGAATTACTCTCTCAATATATAAAAATCATGAGACAAGAACAATTTCGCACTAGGGATAGCAAGGGCGTCGACGATAGGAGGCGGTCCCGACCTTTTTGGGAGGGACGGAAATGAACATGGACCCCTGAATAGCCCGCCGACCATCTGACTAGCTATACTCCATGAATGGAGTATAGCTAGTCAGATGGTCGGAGTGCCCAAAACCTTATGATCCTCCTACGTCAACCAAAAACAAAATCTACTCCTTTTAGGGTAGAAAAGGGCTTGGTAAATAATAGGTATCCATCTCAAAAGTACTGAAGAAAATGGCTACCTTTGAGGGGAACGAACGACCTGAAATGCTCGCAACACTAACTATCAAGAATTATGCAATTATAGATGAATTGCACATTGATTTCCTAAATGATCTCAACATCATCACTGGAGAAACGGGCGCGGGTAAATCCATCCTTTTGGGGGCGCTCGACCTTATCCTAGGCAAGCGGGCGGATACCAAGGCGCTATATGATACCAGCAAAAAATGTATCGTAGAAGCTACTTTTGACAGCTATCCTAAAGCAGTAATAAAAGTGATGAAGGCTCACGAGCTGGATATAGAAGAAGATCTCATCATTCGTCGTGAGATCGCAGCGAGCGGCAAGTCACGTGCCTTCGTAAATGATACTCCTGTCAACCTAAAGTTGCTACAAGAAATTAGTGGTCGTCAAGTAAATTTGCATCAGCAGTTTGATAATCTCTCACTCCACAGTGATACCTTTCAAATGGAAATCATCGATGCACTTGCAGGAAATGAAAAACAACTTTCTGATTACTGGACCCTATACAAACAATACCGAGAAAATATACAACAACTGGAAAAAATGCGCATCGCAAATAGCAATGCGGATCGGGAGATTGACTATATCCAATTTCAACTGCAAGAGTTTGAGAACATATCACTAGTACCTGGAGAACTAAGCAAGTGGGAGGAAGAAATCAATGTGTTGCAAAATGCTGAGGGCATTAAGAAAGCACTTACTGGTGCCAACTATGCACTTGAGCAAAGTGAACACGCCATCCTCGGACAGCTGCGTACGTTGAGCAATACGCTCCTGCCCTACAAGGATATGGATGAAAACTTGGCAAAGGTATTTACGCAGCTCAGTAATAGTATCCTAGAGCTGGAGGACGTAAGTGCTATCATCGAACAACTCAGTGAAGACACGGAATACACACCTGAGAAAATAGATGAAATCCAAGAACGTCTAGACCTAGTCTATCGACTACAGAAAAAACACAATGCACAAAGCGATGAAGCCCTGCTGCAGATAAAAAAGGATTTTGAAAATCGCCTATTGACTTTCACTGACCTCAATGGAGAAATAGAAGTCAAGGAAAAAACAATTCGTATACAGCGAGAAAGTTTGGAGGAGCTCGCCCTCAAATTGCGCAAGCGTCGCAAAAAAACGATCCCTCCTTTTGAGAAAGAGTTGAAAAGATTGTTGACTGACCTAGCTATGCCGAATGCAGACCTACAAGTCTCTTTAGAGCCTTCAGAACTGAACACTTCTGGCGGTGACAAAGTTAACTTTTTGTTTAGTGCAAATAAAGGAAGCAAATTTTTACCTATCAAGCAGGTCGCCTCAGGAGGAGAGCTGTCTAGACTTAATCTGTGCGTAAAATCTCTAGTAGCAGAGCGTATGGAATTACCTACCCTAATCTTTGATGAAATAGATAGTGGTGTATCAGGAGATGTGGCGCTAAAAATGGGTGGCATCCTCAAAACTTTAGCTAACACGCATCAGGTGATTACCATCACCCATTCACCTCAAGTCGCAGCACATGCTAAGCAACATTTCTATGTCTATAAGCAAGACATCGGTAATAAAACAATAACCAACATCAGAGTACTCGAATACGCTGAAAAAATAAAGGTGCTGGCTACTATGCTGAGCAAGAGTCCACCGTCTACTTTTGCTTTAGAAAATGCGAAAGAATTATTAGAAAATTAAAATTAAGACCATATGCCAAATCAATTATTGGAAGGAAAAAGGGGGATCATCTTTGGTGCCTTGGATGACAAATCTATCGCTTGGAAAATAGCAGAACGCTGTGTAGAAGAAGGCGCGCAAATCACCTTAACCAATGCTCCTGTAGCTTTAAGAATGGGAGAATTACAAAAATTGGGTGAAAAGTTAAATGCGCCTGTTATCGGCTGTGATGCTACTAGCGAAGAAGACATCGCTGCACTCATCGATCAATCAGTAGAACACCTAGGTGGGCCGCTTGACTTCGTGCTGCACTCTATAGGAATGTCTATCAATGTGCGCAAGAAAAAGGACTACACAGGTAGTAAATACGATTGGATGCAAAAGACTTTTGACATCTCAGCGATTTCATTTCACAAAATCATGCAAAGCCTATATCAAAAAGAAGCCATGAATGAATGGGGCTCTATACTAGCGCTTTCTTACATCGCTGCACAGCGAAATTTTCCAGATTATGGAGAAATGGCAGAGTCAAAAGCTTTGCTAGAATCTTTCGCGAGAAGCTTTGGGTATCATTACGGAAATGCTAAAAATGTGCGCGTCAATACAATCTCTCAATCCCCTACCATTACGACTGCAGGGAGCGGCGTGAAGGGATTTGACCAATTCTTTAGCTACGCGGACAAGATGAGTCCTTTAGGAAATGCATCGGCAGCCGCTTGTGCGGACTATGCAGTGTTTATGTTCTCAGATTTGAGTCGTATGATCACGATGCAAAATCTATTTCATGATGGAGGATTTAGTGCTATGGGTATGAATCCAGCAGTATTGGATATGTAATATGTAGTACAATTCTAGAGATTGTAGCTCTAATTAACAGCCTTACACTCAGAATGACGTTACATTTAGCATAATCAAATCATCTATTTTTATGAAAAATTTACTCTTTATATGTATTGCCTTACTCTCTTTTCAGGCTATTGGGCAAGTAGAGCAAGCTACTTTGCTAGGCCAATGGAGTGATGATACATTGGTGGGCTCAAATGCTTTTGACAATACCTACAATGAAATCTGGGGCTTGGCGGTAAATGGTAGAGAGTTTGCAGTCATAGGCACTACCCTTGGCACCCATATTATAGATGTGACAGATCCCAGGAACCCTGTCGAAATCGAAGTTATAGAAGGAGCCGTGACCGGCCCATCTATCATTCATAGAGATTATCATGATGATGGATGCTTTTTATATGTCGTAGCGGATGAACCTACTAATCCAAATGCTAATGAGCTAAGCACCTTGCAGATTATAGATATATCCGAATTACCTGAATCTGTAAAAGTGGTGTACGATAGCGATGAATTGTTTTTTAGAGCTCATAATATTTTTATTGATGAGCCAAACGATAGACTTTATGCGTTTATAGCCAACGGTGGTGGCATGCCCTTTTCTGCTATGCGCATATATGATATATCTAATCCTGTAAACCCGCAATTTTTAGCGACACATAATGAATTAGGTGGATTAAACATTTCGCAAGTGCATGATGGATACGTGTTAGACAATATGGCCTACTTAAACCTTGGTCCTAATGGTTTTGGTATTGCAGATTTTACAGATCCTGTAAATCCTGTATTGCTAGGTACTTTAGACAACTATCCAGAACAGGGGTATAACCATAGTGGTTGGTTAAGTGAAGATGGTCAGTATTATTACATGTCTGATGAGACACATGGGATGCGTATGAAGGTCGTAGATGTGTCTGACCCTACTGATCTGGACATCGTTGAATTTTTTAATGCTGGTAATCCTGCAGAAACGAGTATACCGCATAATCAAATAGTCGCTTGTGACTATCTATATGTGTCCTACTATTATGATGGGCTGCAAGTATATGACATCTCCAACCCCGCGAATCCAGTCAGAGTCGCAGAGTTTGATACCTCCAGCGAACCTGATGCTAGAAGCTTCAAAGGAGCCTGGGGCGTGTACCCGTTTTTGCCTTCAGGAAATATATTAGTAGCAGATATGCAAGAGGGACTTTTCGTGTTTGAAGCGATTGATGACTCTGATTGTTCTCAGCGCAGACAGATGTGTGGTATCCCAGTTAGCAGTACTTCTATAGCTGTACACAATAATGTATTTACTATACTACCTAATCCCGCGCATGACTTCATTGTACTGTCTACACAAAACGATATCGAAGAATCCTTGACGGTAACTCTTATGGATATAGCGGGCAGACAAGTCGCCAATCGACAAGTCGACCTTGTAGGTGGTAAGCACACTTTTGACCTACCTCAAAATACGGCCCCAGGTCTGTATCTAATATCTGTGCAAGGAAAAGACTTTATTCATACCGAGAAGGTGATTATTGAATAAGAATATTGCGAATGCTCATCCTGCAAAAGCCCTTTGAGAAAAATCTCACAGGGCTTTTGTGATAAATATGCCTCCTGAATGCGCTTCCAACATAATTTTCCTGCCCAAATCAAACCATTTGTATTGAAAAAGTATCTTTGGGGAAAAATAGTAGGTATTGTCCAAGGCGCATTTTATATTCTATATTTCGTTCTGTTTGATGACGGTGTGTGTGCATGCGCAGACACCTAGCTCACAACCGAGTACGCAAGCTACTGTCATAGATACTCTCCAGACGGCAATAGACACTATACCTAGTAGGCAGGACAGCCTTGGACTGGACATGGTTCCAGATTCTACGAGGCTAGATTCCATAAGAGTGGACACCCTAGGCAGCCCTTTGGATTCTGTACGATTTGGCAAACGCCCGCCTCGCGGTCAACAAAAAAAAGCGCTGCCAGTCTTTGGCAACGAAGTCTATTATTTTTATCCTGAGAAGCCAGAAGAAATTTTTCAATTTGTAGATACCACTATTAGTACTGCTTTCTTTCAGTATGACCCTGCACGCACTGGAGAGAGAGACTATGCTTCCTTAGGTTCAATAGGCACTCCCTTGCTTCCTTTGTTTTATGAATGGAAAGACAAGTTTGGTAGTAGAGCAGGAATCAATGAGGTCTTCGATCCGTACATTAAGAAAGAGACTGATGCAAAATTCTACACCAAGAGTAAGGCCTTTTCAGACTTTTACTATTCACAAGGGGCCGAACAAAACGACCATATTTTTCATGGCGATTTTGGGCGGAGTTTTGACAACGGTATCAAGCTGACCGTCACTCACGACAGGTTGATCCACTCCCTGAACAATCCCGATCTCCCGCTCAATGGCAATGCTTTGTTTCCATACGCTCCAACTAAAAATACCTCCTTGGTGGCAGGTTTATCTTTCCAAAAACCCGGTAGTAAATACCAAGCCTTTTTAACCTATGCCCATAATGAAATAAACCAGTTATATACTGGAGGATTGCAGACTACCAACAGTGCTGTGCCAGTAGAAACGTGGTTGAGCATCATTGACAATGCCAGTAACTTGCCAGAAGCCGCCTCTATTCCTAGCAACATCCTTATAGACAATGCTAATCTAAGATACAGATTGAGAACGCTTGCCTTGACACAGTTTTTCACTCTAGCAAAGGGCCAAAAAGAAGCTGCAACATCTGCTAGGCTCTTCAATGTCCAACACAAAATAAAATACACTAGTGACCTCTATAGATTTGCGGATGACACGTTTAATCCAGATTATTACGGCGGCTTAGCTACCGATGACAGAGGTATCCGCGTAATACAAAATCAAAAACTGCTAGAAAACTATGTGGGCTTAAGCACCCTCAAAACAGTGGATGGCAAGGCTACACCTTCCCCACTCGGCGACATTCGAGTTGGCTTGCTTCATCAAATTGCGCTATACGATGGTGAAGGATTTGAGACCCAATTCAATAATCTCTCACTAGAGGGCTCATGGCGCTTTAGCCCTTTTTCTTTGTTGAATATTGATGCTTTTGGTCAGGTTGGTATTCTTGATAATATTGGTGACTTTAGGTTTAGCGCCGCTGCGGAATTGAACTTAGATAAATGGGGTACTTTACGAGGTATATTAAGACAACAGCGTTATGAACCTAGCCAATTTGAGCAGCAAAATTACATCACTCAAGTGGAGGCGTGGAACAACAATTTTGACAAGTCTTTCAATTCAGAATTGGGATTCAAATATTTGCTCCCAGCGCATAAGCTAGAGGCGGGGCTCTCCTATTTTTTGCTTGACAACCATATCTATTTTGACGAGACGTTCATCCCACAACAAAGAAGTGGAGCCATCAACCTAGTCCAACTATATGTCAAGAAAGATTTCAAGTGGAACATATTTCATCTTGAAAATTTGGTCATGCTGCAATCCAGTGATGATGCAGTAGTCTCACTGCCAAGTTGGTGGTCAAGACATAGCCTTTATATACAAAAGCGCCTGTTCAATAATATCATGTTGGCTCGTTTTGGTTTTGATGTTCGGATGAGCGACAGCTACTTTGCCAATAACTTTAACCCCGCACTGGGTCAGTATCATATCCAGTCTAGTAGAGAGATTGATTTCTATCCAGCGGTGGATATACACTTTGGTTTTGTGATTGAAAAGTTTAGAATCTTTCTCAAACTCGAAAATGCGACTTCCGTTTTGACAGATGAAATTTATTTCCAAGTCCCCCTTTATCCTCAAAAAGAACTGGCCTTCAGATTTGGAATCAGCTGGCGCTTTCTAGATAAGAACAGCAATCAACGCGGCTCCAACTCAAACGCGAGTCCTGGGGGTCAATCTGGTGGTGGGCGTCCTATTGGTATCCCTGGATTGTAGGGTCTTCTTATATGGTGCTATCATGTTTTTGTGTAGGTATGCCTGATAAGGCACCTAGTGAAAGAGAGAGTTAACTAGGGATGTTCATAAATATCATATTTCGTTGAGATAAAACATTCTACATCTTAAGATCTCTAAATGATCACACCATTTTTAATACTATTGCTTTAAAAACGGGGTGATTCTTTGACTCAATTTGTCATGATTTTTAAAAGAAAATCACGCCAAATTGGTTCTTGC
>CAKZVJ010000048.1 GCA_937923345.1 uncultured Saprospiraceae bacterium | reverse complement strand
CTTTATCGCTTGTAAGGCACTGCGACCTGGACGAAATCCATAGCTATAGTCACTAAATAATGGCTCATATTGTTTTGATAGTATTTCTAGTATACTCTGTTGTAGTAGACGGTCTATTACTGTTGGTATCCCTAATAGTCTATCCCCTCCATCTGCATTCGGTATCGTTACTCCAAGTACTGCACTTGGTGTATAACGCTCTGATTGTACTTGACTTACTAGTTCTTTGCCATTCGACTTTAACCAACTGCCTAACTCTGATAGATACTTTATTTTTCGCTGAGGGGTAGTAGCGGGCACGCAGGTGCTCCAAAAGGGAATGAAGCCGCTACTAGGCTGGCTCGGAGAGACGGCATAGTCGCTTGGCTGAATTGCTTTTTGGAGGGCCGGAGTAAAGTGGATGACCCGACTCCTTTTGTACGCGTGGATGGATAGCGTAGGCTAAAAGGAGGCAGCGCCAAAACATCTCAATACGACAATATCAACTATTTTTTCTTGGTCTTGATAGTCGTCCATTGCTCTAGAAGAGTTAGCATCGCAAAGTACGCTAAGCCTATCATCGAAAGGGTGGTCAAATAAAAATTGCGTTCAGGATAATAATACACCGTAACGCACATAAGAATAAAAAACAGCGCGGCAATAATCGAAGAAGCCAACTGCCAGCGTTGTGCTTGGGAAGGATAAATATATTTGAGCGGAACAAAATGGGCGACTGCAAAAAGGACAACTATGCATCCATTGAAAATCGGTGAAAGGTCAAACACAAAAATTAGAAAATAAACTACCATGTTCCACAGGACAGGAAAGCCGATAAAATATTTGTCTTCGCTGACCATACCGGTCTTCCCATAATAAATCGCAGACACCAGTAGGATAATGCTCGTCAAGGGCAAGCGCCAAGCTTCGATAACCAAATCGGACTGATAAAAAATGTAGGCTGGGATAATGGCAAAATTGGCAAAGTCCACAACATAGTCAATCGTCTTGCCATCCATATTGGGCAATACCTCCCTTACCCGCGCCATACGCGCAAAGGTGCCATCTACTCCATCAATTACGAATGCTAAGATTAGCCAAAACATCGCTTGACGCAAATCATGGTCATGCATAGCCAATAGAGACATAAAGCCAGCAAGCAAACCTGAAGCAGTAAATAGATGTACCGCCCATGCTAAGGTTTTGTTAAAAATATTTGGTTTTATTTTTTTATTCATAGAGGGTAAGGAAGAAGACCAAATCGATTGTGAATTTAAAACCTAAAAGTAGGTCTATGGCGTTATAAAGATGTAAATACGATTATTCTTATTTCATAACCATAAATAAAAGAAAATAATTATGAAATTCATAGCTTCTGCTTTTATAGCAATCAGTGCGTTATTCATATTAACGCCACTTTCCGCACAACAAATTGATGCAAGACCTACATCTAACCCTGTAGAACTAGGTAAAATCAACTGGCTCAGAAATTATGACGAGGCGGTAGCCCTATCAGAAAAGAACAATAAACCTATCTTCATTTTATTTCAAGAAGTACCAGGATGCAGTACTTGTAGCCGATTTGGATTCGGACCACTCTCAGACCCATTTTTAGTAGAAGCCATAGAAGATAACTTTGTAGCGCTCGCAATACACAACAATAAAAGAGGTGAAGATGCTAGAATCCTAAAACAATTTAACGAGCCTTCATGGAATAATCCTGTGGTGCGAATCGTAAATGCAAAAGGTAAAGATATCGTGCCGCGCATGGCTAATCGATGGAGCCCTGAAGATCTATTGTCGACAGTAATCGCGGGTGTAGAAAAATCTCAAGGTAAAGTGCCGATGTATCTATCAATGAGACTTGCCGAAGAGCAAGGTAGAGACAATATCAAAGAAGCCAACCTATCTATGTACTGCTTCTGGACAGGTGAAAAAGAAATTTCTAAAATAGACGGAGTGCTTTCTACAGAGGCTGGCTTTATGCATGGTAGAGAAGTAGTAAAAGTGAGTTATGATGCGAGTCAAGTGACGCTTCCTAATATCGTAAAGGCAGCCAAAAAAGCAAATTGCGCAGATGCGGTATTTGTGGATGATGATTATGATCTCGCTCAGGTAAGAAAATTTACCGATGTAAAGAATGTCAAAAAATCTGGTTCTTACCACAAGGATGGAGAAGTAAAATACTACTTAAGCAAGAGCAACTACAGATTCATCCCTATGTCAAAGTATCAGCAGGCAAAAGTAAATGCGGCTATTGGTAGCCAGCAAAATCCAAATCAATACTTGTCACCTAGACAATTATTGGCTCACAAGTACATAAAAGAAATGAGCAATAAAAAATGGACTAGCCAAATCAATCAGGATATGGAAGCAACATGGTATAGTCTCTTAGATGAAATAGCAATGAAATCATAAAACATGATAAAGAGTGTTTTCCAAAATGATGATGCTCCTTATCCAAAGTGCCCTCCAATTATCTATATAAATAATTTGCTCAATATTTGGTCTTTGACTGAATCATTGAGCAAATTTATTTTGGGTCCTACTTACCTTGGAATTTATCTATAGGATGGGCTTTATTCAATAGTATTAAGTCTATCTTTGCAATCTAAACTCAATAGGAATTGCATAAAAGAATTCATCGCCCACTTGCTCAGGCAGTAGTGGAAACGCTCCACCAAATATTTTCTGAAAATCGAAAAGCGGATCGTGCTATCCAAGCGGTTTTGAAATCCAATCGTAAATGGGGTTCAAAAGATCGTGCCTTCATTGCGCTCAATAGCTATGAGATAGTGCGCTGGTGGAGACTGTTGCATCACTACAATGGCTCCGACTATGAGATCCATAAAGACAAGGCTACCTTATGGAGACTACTTGGCATAAGTTTGACTAGAGAAGGCTATGCCCTACCCGATTGGCCAGAATTTGCCAGCATCGATAAAAAGGTAGATCTTAATTACCTCAAAGAAGCACGACCAACGGAACGCGCGGTGCTACAGTCTATCCCAGACTGGATGGATCGTCAGGCGTTTGCAGCGATAGGTGAAAAGTGGAGTACAGAATTGGCGGCCATGAATACACCAGCGAGTGTATTCCTTCGCGTCAATGAGCTCAACACCAACCACAGTGATCTAAAACTCTCTTTACTAAAGGAAAAGATAGAGACTGAAAAGGTAGCAGGTGTTCCCTCTGCCCTACGCGTTACCTTGCGTAAAAATCTTTTTGCGACGCCTGCGTTCAAAAAAGGTTTTTTTGAAGTGCAAGATGCCGGTTCTCAACAAATTGCTCCATTCCTGGAAGTGGCTCCTGGCTTGCGCGTCATTGATGCCTGCGCCGGCGCTGGCGGCAAGACGCTACACTTAGCCACATTGATGAAAAACAAAGGTTCTGTAATCGCTATGGATATTCACGAATGGAAACTGAAAGAACTCAAATTGAGAGCTCGTAGAAACGGCATTCACAACATCGAAGGGCGTGTGATAGAAAGTTCCAAAACGATTAAGCGCTTGACTGAAAAGGCGGATCGGCTTTTATTAGATGTTCCATGTTCTGGTTTGGGGGTACTGCGTAGAAATCCTGATTCGAAGTGGAAAATGCGGCCTGAGTTTTTGGCGGAAGTTAAAAATATACAGGCAGATATCCTCCAACGCTATTCCAAAATGGTCAAACCAGGCGGTAAGATGGTCTATGCTACCTGTAGTATCCTGCCAGAAGAAAATGAATTGCAAGTGCAGAAATTTTTAGCGGAGCATGAGAATTTTGTTTTGGAAAAAGAGCAGCATATTTCCCCTGCGGAAAGTGGTTTTGATGGGTTTTATATGGCACGATTAAGCAAAGCTTAATCAATTATAAATTATGAATTATGAATTATAAATGCTTTGCTTGCGTGTTCTTAAATGCTTTGCTAAAGCAAATAATAAATGTTGAATTATAAATTATGAACGCTTTGCTGATGCGAATTATGAATTATGAATTAGGGGTATTCAGAAAAAAAACACTTTTTCTTTTGAGTAAATATCATAATGAGCTTTCCAAGCGTGTGCGAAACCACCAGAACTTGTCCCGACTCTCGGGAGTTCACCATAAGCATCTCCCATTTGTACAAGATACCATAGAAGACTTTGGTGACTTGTATAAGTGAGCCTTGACTTTGGATTGCTTTGGTGGTTTCGCAAGTGCTAGCTTAGCTTATGTTATAATAATCGCGAACTACATGAGTAATTAAAAAAAATATCATGAAAAATACTACAATAATTTTCTGAACACCCTTAATTCTCAATTCTCAATTTTGAGCCTTCGGCTCAATGCCTACACGCCCCATTGATCCCCAGCACAAAATGCTTAACCACATCGATTTCCACTGCGGTTTCAGAGCCAGCAAAACCCTTGATCATTTCATTCTTGAGATTTGCTTCAGCGGCATCAGTTAGCGGTTTAGATAATGGCATGTAAGACCAGTGCCATTTCTCCTCGAAGTAGCCTTTAGGACGCTCTGGGCCGATAGGGGAGTACGGTTGGCAAAATCCATATTCCGCAGCGTGCGCCGTTAGCCATTCATACTCTTTCAGACCACGGCCCTTCTCAAAATAACTGTTTTCCAGATTATTGATATCGATATCGGTGCCCCAATGATGTCGCGAAGTACCAGGCATAGAACTGTACTCTAGTATCTTCAAGGCCCGCGTCATAGCGACAGGAATAGTCTTTGATAAATCCTTACCATCTACTTTTCGCTGACCATTCCATTTAGCTTCCCAGATAGTTTTTTGTCTAAAGAAATTACGCGCCGCAGAGATGATCTTAAAATCTATACCCTCTTTTTTGGCCGCAGTAGCCATACGTTCAAAAGCGGCATAAGCCTCCGCCTGCATATACATTCCTTTATTGGAAGCATGTTTAAGCGGAATTTCTACAAATTTCGAATCTACCTCTGGGTTAAATTTTCCCATTATGAAATCTATCGGAATATCTTTTTTCACTTTAGGTTTTGCTTTTACAGGTGTGCTCGGCTTTTCTTGGCTGACAGTTTGCTCAGCAATATGGCTTGATTTGTTTTCTGATGCACAAGAAAAGATAAGAAGTAAGTTTAGACACCAAAATAATTTGTTCAGCATACATTAGTTTTATATTTTCTAGCCAGCGCTTCTTAATATTTAAATTCCATTTTCTCACTCGGAAAACCAAACAGATACTGCTCCTTAATGACTTTAGCGACTTTGCTTGGCACCATCGATTCCCAATCCCCACGATCAGATTGTATCAGTTTAAATACCTCCTTAGAAAAGATGTGCATCACTTCAGTATCAAAATTTTGGACATCTACTATCTGACCACTTTCGAGTAGGTGTTGATATAGAAATCGCACAGCCTCAGGAGTGGGGAGATTATTTGCCGTTATCATTTCAGAGCTACCTTGTTGCATCATTGGATACACGTACATCTTGACTATACTCGTAAAAAGTTCACCAAAGGAAGCAATAATTCTACCGTTATTATTATTGTCGTATTTAGTATTGATTAACTTCTCTAACTCGCGCACCCCGATTCCTAACCCTATTTTGGGAGCCTTGTAGTCACTCAGATACTGCAATAGTTTTTCGTGCTCTTCACAGTCCGTGATAGCTACGGTGAGACCCATAGCACACAACAAATCTGCTCGATCTAAAAAATCTTTCACATCAATTTCTTTATTGCTGTTCCGTAGATTATCTAATGTTATTTCTGCTAGCAAATAGGCTTTCTTAGGATCAACAGCCTTCTCATTTCTGAACTGTTCCCAGCACTTGCTGATCATATCTTGGTTTACTAGGGTTGGCGGTCTAAAACTGCCGCGCACCACCAATACAGATTTTCTATACAAGAATTCAGAGGCGTGTAGATTTTTTTTATGGCTATCAAACATAGCTACATCTGATAGTCCATGTTTTACCAGTAGCAGACTCAACCATCGATTGTCTAAGTCTGGAAAGTCTGGACCAGATAAACGAATCATATCTATCGCGATACGCCCCTTTAGACTGTCCATTAGACTCTGTACCATTAGTTCAGGATCATTAGCGTATTTGTAGCAAGCGTATAATAAATTAGTTCCTAAGATACCGACCGCTTGTTGTTGTAGCAAGGTGTCGTTATCTAGCATCTTTACATGCAAGACAATATCATTAGTACCTCCTCTTGGACTCAGTTGAAATCGAAGGCCTAACCAGCCATCCCCTTTTATCGTTCTATGAAAGTTTAGCGCAGCAATCGTGTCGGCAAAAACAAAAAACTTGGTTTCAGGACGTTCATTTTGCAGACGATTTTCTATCAAATCATACTCGTGGTCTAACATCTTGTATATCCTCGACTCACAGACATATCGACCACTAGGCTCTGGGCCGTAGATTTCATCAGAGTAGACTTTGTCATAGGCGGACATCGTCTTGGCGATAGTCCCTGCTGCAGCCCCCGCTTGAAAGAAATATCGGGCCACCTCTTGGCCAGCTCCTATTTCCGAAAATGTACCATAGATCTTATCGTCTAAGTTGATTTCTAGGGCTTTTTGTTCTGGCTCGATAGTAGGACGCTTCATCGCGATGATTTATAATATTATAAAGCTAAAGTAACATTTTTTTTCCGCTGCTATATTAACTGGTAAAAAACTCTTATAAATTTATACTCAGCGAAAATTGGTCTGGGGCAATCTATGCGAATTTATTTTGACCCTTATTATGGCGAAAAAAAACAAAGTAGATGCCTCAGCATTAACGAGTATTTTTAACGCAGATATCGGGCAATAGAATTAACAGAAAAGTCCCAAACTACTTGCTGTTGAGTATACGTTCTATTTCCGCAAAAGGGTCGGTTTTATAGCCCATTTCCTCCCAAGTGTCTCCTGATTTTACATCTGTCAATTCTAGTGTGAATCCTGGCCCCGCATGCGTTCTGGAGATCAACGCGCCATTGTCTAGGGGCTGCCAATTTTCCCAGCTAAATTCCACTCCACCTACAGGGATGATTTTTACCCACATTTTATAGCTGATTGGGCGACCATCAGCGTCCAGCTTCCATAGATACGAATCGCCTGGCGTATCTCCTCCACTCGTATAAGTCACTAAGAGTTGATCGGCACCATCCTCCCCTGTGACTATAGATCTAGTAGTACCAGGTTGCCTAGCCAGAGAAGGCGCATTGAGCCAAAACGAATCGTTGATAAAATGCTTCCAAGCCCGTTTGACCAACTGATCTGCGCTGGCCTCATCTATAACTTTTTCGCCGTTCACATACGCGACACCAGTGATTTCATTCGGATCTACCAATACGGTATTGTCACCCCAAGACACCTGCGCTAAGTGCCGTTCCTTATCCCACAAGTGCTGCTGCCTTCCACCAAAATTCCATGCGACATATTTTACCTCTTGCCAAGCTTCATTATTTATGGCCGCCATCATTTTTTGTGTCAACTGTTCTGCTTCAGGGCCGGATTTGCCCGTTGGCTTCGACTCATTATGATACAGATACAAGCCAAACATCCCTAATAAGATCAATGCAGACCCAGCGATAATAAAAATCAAACATCCCGATTTGGTAAACTTCATTTTTATTTCAAATGTAGAAAATTTCTACATGTCTATGTTAAGTTTTTTTTGGGCGATATCCTCATCGCTTTAGCTTGCGCCGCTAGGCCTGCCACAGCAGATGAGGATCCGAGCTATGCAGGACTCCACATTCGTTGCGGCCCTAGCGGGCATCCTGACTCAGGTCAGGATTCCTTCCTATCTCTATCGCGGTAGAAATTGATGGAGATATGTAACGCTGAAAATAATTTGGTGGGCGACATGACAAACAGCGCACCTCAATTACATTTTATTTTAGTGTTCCATTCAGTTTTGGAGTCAACGCTAGAATATGTAAGTATATACATTTATCTCACCTCATGATTGAGCCGTCGCCAATGTTCGAGATAGTACTCCATGAGTATCGGTTGATCCAGCTGATTGGGCAGCAGCCCTTTGACACGCCTATCCTTAGGAAAATAAAAAATATGATTGAGCATTTGTGGCTCCAAAAACGAAGTCTTTATCGTCTCATTATATTGAAAAAGAATCTGCTGATTACTGGCTAAGATAAATCCCCAATTCCCGAAGCTTGGTACATTCACTTGGTAGGGATATTGAAAAGAGAAGCCACTTTTGGCCAAGGTTTTTTCGATGCACCAAAAAGCATTAGGTGTTAGTGTTGGGCTAGTGGCTTGGGTGACCAAGAGACCTTTGTTGCCCAGTTTGCTTTTCGCCAATTTATAAAAAGACTGACTATATAGTTTGGCTATGCTTTCCGTATTCGGGTCAGGCAAATCACAAATGATGACATCATAGATGTTTTCTGTTTCCAATAAAAAAGAAAAGGCATCTTCATGATGTATTTTTGTTTCTGGTCTTACCAAGGCATTTTGATTAAGTTGCTTGATAAGTTCCATATTTGTTGCCAGGTCAGTGATGGCTGGATCTATATCCACAATATCTAGTTGCTCGATCGAATATTTGAATAGCTCTCTTGCGGCTAATCCTTCACCTCCTCCTAGTAGTAGAATTCTCTTAGGAGCCTCATGTTGCATCATAGGGAGATGGACAAGTGTCTCGTGGTACCTGTATTCATCTTTAGAAGAAAACTGGATCGCCCCATTCAGATAAAGCCTAAACTCGTCATCAGTCTTGGTCACTGTGATATCCTGGTACGCCGACTGCTCACTATATATGACAGGATGTTTGAAAATCCCATTGTGCCACCTTGTCATAAAAGATTGAGTCGCCGCAATACTGAATACAATGATGCTGATGATGCCAGATAGAGCAAGCCCCATAAGTACTTTCTTGGACTTAGGTATTTCGATTTCTTTTCTAAAAAATAAAAAAGTGAATAAGCCTGCTAGGATATTCAGCAAACCAAAGAATAGAGAGGACTTATACACACCTACAAAAGGGAGCAGAAAAAAGGGAAAGGCAATGGTTGCAATTAGTGCCCCTAGGTAATCAAAGCTGAGGATATTGGAAATGTTTTCTTTTAGAGCATAGTCGTACTCTAGTATCCTTGTGAGTAAAGGAACTTCTAATCCTGTCAATACGCCTATGATGGATATCAGTAGAAAAACAAAAATATTGAATCCCTGAAAATCAGCGTATAGGATATAGAAATAACACAGCGGCACAGAAAAAGCGCCTACTAAACCCAATAAGAGTTCTATCACAATAAAATGATATATGAGTCTACTGGTGAAAAATTTGGACAGGTAGGCTCCCAAACCCATAAATGCCATATAAAAGCCGATGATGAGCGAAAACTGCTTTACACTATTGCCTAGAAAATAGGAACTCGTTGTAGATATCAATAGCTCATAGATGATGGAGCACATTCCTACGAGAATGGTAATAAGGATTAAGAATGTTTTTTTTCGCATCATATTCTTAGGCTATAACTCCCATTTATTTTCAATATCTTTATACATTGATTTATAAAACAAAAACGAATGGTAAAGATAACAACAACACTTCCTAAGTATACAAATAAGGTAAAAAAAGCCTCTTTTGTAATTGGCTCTGCATTATTTATAAGTAGCTTATTCTCTTGTGGTTCCAATGTGGAGTATCAAGAAACGGAGGTTTTGACACCCACTCAAGGAGTCATTACAGAAGTAAAAGAGATGGAGACGGATCTTTTCAAAATTACAGATGAGACGCTCGTTCCTACGACCGATGATTCGCGTATTATCGCTGAATACATGGATGGTGTAAGAGACACTTTTACCTTAGCGGAGGCAGAACTTGTCGATGCGGATAATCCTAGGAGAAGTGGGACTAGAGGAGTGTTGATGTATGGTATGATGGGATATATGATGGGTAGAAGCATGAGCCAGACACCTAGTAGATCTGCTTATGCTAGTGATGCAGCATACAAAAAGAGTACTTCTACATCAAATAGCTTGAGAAGTACGGCTTCAAGAAAAACAGTACGTACTCCTAAAAAAGGCTTTGGATCCTCAAGGTCAACAAGATCATACGGTGGATAGAATTATTGACCTACCAAGGTGGGATGAATCTATTTTAAAAGAAGCAGGTTTTGCCTGGTATCAAGATGGAGACAATCATGATTATCTATCTAATGAGGCCATTATGGTTCATCGCGATGAGATAAATAGATTCAGAGAGGCAAGTTCAGATTTGTTCAAGATGTATTGGAAAGCATTAGAACACGTTCGCTCCAATAAGCTTTGGTCTCGGCTAGGTATTCCTCCTAATATTTTACGACTTATAGAATTTGATCTAGATAGAAACCTGCCTCATGTATGTGGCAGGTTCGATTTTGCAGGAGGGATAGAGGATTTGCCGCTAAAGCTTATTGAGTTTAATGCGGATACCTGTACCATTATGCCTGAGTCTTCGCATATTCAGGCTATCATGCATGAGCAGGTAAAAGAAATCTCTAAAGGGCAATTCAATAATTTGGTCAATGACTTATATATGGTTTTCAAAAGGTTGAAAAACCAGTTTGAAGACAAGGTAGCGACGCTCTTATTAACTTCCTTAGGGTATGAAGAAGATCGACTCAATTTGTTGATTATCCAAGAGGCAGCAGAATTAGCAGGCTTCGAAGTGGATTATGCAGATCTAGAGGATGTGATTTTTGACGAAGATGGTGTATTCTTACAACGTGAAGATGTATACGTCCAGTACAACTTTGTATATAAGTTGGTCCCATGGGAGTTTATTATGTTTGAAGAACCAGACTTGATGGACATTCTCACAGATTTATCCATCAATCATGGTTTGGTAGTACTCAATCCAGCGTATAGCATAGCACTCCAGTCCAAACATATGTTATCCGTGCTCTACGAATTGTTTCCTCAAAGTAAATACTTACTACCAAGTTACGATGATAGTAGTCATTTGCGAGGAAAAACATTTGTTGAGAAAACCAATTTTGGCCGCATGGGCGAAAATGTCAAAATCGTAGATGCAAAAGGTTCGGTGGTAGCAGAGACGGCAGGGGAGTTTGGAGACTTTACCAAAGTATATCAGGAGTATGCAAAAATGTATCAGGATGAAGATGGCGATATTTACCAAGCTCAAATTTATGTAGCCTCAGGTATTCCATGTTGTCTAAGTTTTAGGAGTAGAGACGGACACATCATTGATGATGATTCGGATTTTGTCACCCACGTAATTTTTCAATGACATCAAGTGGTCCTCTCTTGTGATCATGTTGAATATGCTGCCTCGCTTGAAAAGCCTCAATCAGAAATGAGCAAGCCGCTTTTATTTTTAAATCAGGATTGCATGTAAAGAAGTCAATGGCTACAAAATCATGTTCTGGCCATGTATGAATATTGATATGACTTTCTGTAATAACCAGCGTACCTGAAATTCCGAAGGGGGCAAATTGATAGAAAAAATCTTGTACAATTGTTGCTTCTGCCACTTCCGCCGCTTGTATAATTGTCTTTTTTATAAAGTATTTGTCGTTCAGCAACTCCTGTCTACAGGCGAATAATTCCAGAAGTGTTTGCTGTCCAAGGTGTTTATTCATAGTTTGCCTTCCCTAGTATTATATTTGTATTTTGATTGTATCTATTGTATGATTAAAGGTAGGAATAAGTTTAAGTTTTACCCAAGTATGCCTCACAGCTATCAATGAGAAATGTTGCTTTAGCCATTTATGTATTAGTGCCCATGTTATTTTATCCTAATATGAGTAGGATTTACTTGGACCCAAAGACTATAATATCCCTAGCGCTTGATTAATAGCATATAATCTGCGTATCTTTGAAGTTTTTTAGCTTTAGATATGTATAAAAACAAGAAAGTCATTGTTGTACTGCCAGCGTATAATGCTGCGCTAACCTTAGAAAAGACCTATCGTGAGATCCCTTTTGATCTAGTAGATGAGGTGATTCTGTGCGATGATGCAAGTAAGGACAACACCGTATCCAAGGCTAAAGAAATTGGGATCAAACATATTATCTCACACGAGAAAAATAAAGGCTACGGTGGAAATCAAAAATCTCTCTATAATAAAGCCATAGAACTCAAGGGGGATATAGTGATTATGCTGCATCCTGATTACCAATATACCCCTTTGCTGATTCCTTCTATGGTCAATATTATCGGGGAGGACTTATTTCCAGTAGTGATGGGGTCCCGTATTCTGGGTAAGGGGGCATTAAAAGGAGGCATGCCAGTGTACAAGTACATTGCGAATCGCTTTTTGACTATGACGCAAAACCTGCTCATCAATTACAAATTATCTGAATATCATACTGGCTATCGCGCTTTCAGTGGAAAGGTATTGAGAAGTATTAATTTCAATGCAAACTCTGATGACTTTGTATTTGATAATGAAATGCTATCGCAGATCATCTACAATGGTTTTGATATTGGAGAAGTTACTTGCCCAACCAAGTACTTCGAAGAGGCTTCTTCTATCAATTTTAGCCGAAGTATGAAATATGGACTGGGTGTGCTTAGAGTATCGGTCCAACATTTATTTTCTAAATTGGGTATTCTCAAGTTGAAGCGCTTGCAGAAGCAAGACTAAGCGTTATGTTACAGATCAATATAGGGATGTTCTTCTCTTACTTCTGAATATCCCCAATATAATGTCAAGTTCAGGTCTCCATGCATCATGAAGAAAACATAGTACACAAATAGGCTATAGAATGAGCTAGTTACTCACAGCCAGTTTGGAACTTAGAGAGTAAGTCGTTGTTTGGAAAACAATTGCCAGACAAAATTTGCTTAGGCATATATCTATCCAAGTTAGGATCGTATAAGCCAGTCTCCAGAAATTGAGTAAGATCAGTAATCTCTTCTTCTGTCAAATCAAGTGGTCTGAAAAAAGCAGAGATGTTATTCTTGTCTACGTTGTCATTTTCTATAACTGCATCATTGAAGTATTCTACCACTTCTCTAAGGCTTCGCTTGCTACTACCGTGAAAATAGAAAGGAGAATTGGCCATGTTATAAATTTGTGGAACTTTAAACTTGTATAAGTCTTCTGCTCTGCTGGTGAAGCCACCTCTACCAAGATTTCTCCTATCATCCGGACCAGTAGCAAAAGCTACTCCTGTTTCGTAAAGATCTTTCACCCCAATGGCAAAAAATTTCTGATTATTAAGACCTGGACCAGTGTGGCAATTGATACATCCAGCTTTTCCAAAAAATAAGTTAGCTCCTTCTTTTTCACTATTGGTCATGGCATTCATGTCGCCTTTGAGCCATTTTTGAAAGGGTGCTTGATTAGGAACCAATGATCTTAGATAAGCAGAGATTGCAAAACTAGTAGTCATTATGGAATATCTATCTTCTTCGGGTATCTCGGGGAAAGCAGCATCAAACAAAGGCGTATATCCATATTCGTCTGCAACTTCTTTATCTAAGTGCATACGATGTAGGTGGAGTCCTTCAATATTTTGGCTTTCAAGACCAGCTAACCCAAGGTGGTTGATGTCTGTTCCTTTTTCAACAATCCATTGGTCTTCGGTACCTTCATTGGCTCCTCCTGCTCCAAACATACCAGACCAAGAAGTATTTGTCATGTAGCCCACGTTGAGTAAACTCAAAGGTCTAGCTCCTTGTGTGTCTAACTCATCTTCATCATATAGGTGAAATTTTGATCTTGCCTCACCGTTGGTGCCAAAACCAATGGCTCCATCTGCAATACCCTGTACGGTGCCTGGCATAAAGCCCTTGGCCGGAATATGACAGGTAGCACATGAATAAGTGAATTTTCCAACTTCTTGAACAGCATCAGCTCCTAGTCCTGTCTCAAAAAATAAGAATTTTCCTAATTCTACCTTGACAGGTGTCATTGGGTTAAGTGGTTCTTGAGCGAATTGAGAATAATCTCCATCTTCGGGAAGTATAAAAGAAGAGAAGTCTATTTCTGTGTCAATCTGATCCATAGTCTGGAACAGTTGTGTATCGTAATGAGACAGCGGTGTTTGATCGTTTTGACAAGAAAATAACACAGTCGCAAATAAGACTATGCTAGTGAATATCTTCATGGGTATGTATTCTTTATGAAATAAATGCTATACTCGACAATCCTAATATGGGAGCGTCTAAAACCTGGGATATGGAGACACTGACTTTATTATAAACGTCAGAACCAAGACAAATATAGCCCCATAGTTCAAAACAATCAACAACCGGGTATGTTAAAATCCTTTAAGAATATATAAATTATTGAATAAGAGAAAGTTATGTATGAGTTGCGTTTAGGTTAAGTCAGATCTTTTTTTGGAACTTGACATAAAGTAAACACCTGCTATGATAAATGGGATAGAAAGTAGCTGACCAGTACTCAAACCTATGTCAATATACTCTTCAAACCCACCTTGGCTTTTTTTGAAGAACTCCACTATAAATCGTGCAGTCCAAAGTAGTGCTAGGAAGGTTCCGAATAAGAAGCCTAGCTTATCTTTGGCATCTGTATTCCAATATTGCCACATCATAAATATGAATATGAGAAGGTAGGACATAGATTCGTAGAGTTGTGCAGGGTGCACAGGCACGTTGCTTACTTTCTCAAAAATAAATGCCCAAGGAGCATCTGATGGTTTTCCGATTATTTCGGAGTTCATCAAATTGCCCAGTCGTATAAACATGCCCGTCAAAGCAACAGGTATTACCACTCTATCTAAAATCCAAAGCATAGATTTTTTTGTGACATTTCTAGAGAAGAGCCACATCATAATAATAATAGCAATAGCGCCACCGTGACTTGCTAGCCCTCTAAATCCTGTAAATTTAAAATCCATAAACTCTCCTGGCCAAGCATCTCCAAATCTGACGGGAATAAACATCTCAATAAAATGAGGTATACTAGATCCATAATAATCCCAGTCATAGAATATGCAATGTCCTAAACGCGCGCCCACAATAGTTCCTATCATAAGGTAAATGAGCAGACTATCTAACCATTCGAGCGGCTGTTTTTCATGAATGAAAAAGCGTTTCATAATCTGAAAACCAATCATAAAACCCGCTAAAAACATCAAGCTATACCAGCGAACTGTAAAGCCCAATACGGTGAAGATTTCAGGACTAGGATTCCATTGGATAGCTGTAAATATGTTTTGCATCTCTTTTATAATTAGATTTGGTCTACAAAAGTAGATTAAAAAACTTAATTATAACATTTACCTTCAAAAAGATAAATGAGACAATTTTATTTCTGCACATTTTTAGATTTTGAGTGTTTTGTGCATCCAATATTTTAGGCAGCAAATAGCAGTATACACTTTGCCAAAGCGTAAGATATAAAATTGAAAGTTGATTTTTTTTCTGTGAGGGATAGGAATGGTGCGACGGTAGGAGCAGTCTCGATTTTTTTCATCGAGACGGGAGCGAAGCGCACCCATGGAAAGCCCGACAGCAGCCTATCCCGAGTATTCGGATAGGTTGGTGACACAGCCAAATAAAAATAATGTGCTACCTAGCCAAACTATTCGTGTACTGCAATCACCATCTGTGGGTCGTAGTCGCCTCTGATGATTGGGGATTGACGCTTTGAGGTATACTCCTTCACGTTGTGGCAGATGAAGTCAAACAGTTCCTGAAGCACAACATTTTTATCTTTGTTGTTGTCTGCTTCGCCTTTAAGTCCACGCAATAAAAAATGGCTGAATACCCCTTGACGCAGGTTATTACTTTCTAATGAAGTCTCTTCAGATTTGGAAGACATAATCAAGGCCATACCTGGTTTAGATTGTGCTAAAGATTTGTAGTACGATTCCAAGGTATTTTTAAGTGCACCTTTCTCAGTATAAAGACTGCCTGAGTGGCAAGCATCGGCGATACATAACTTAAATTTAGCTGGACTGTTTTCTAGTATTTCAGTGATTTCATGGTGAAATACTTTATTGTTTGAGCCATCATAATCTATAGGCAAAAATGACCCTTTGAGACCATGCCCTGAAAAATACATCATGACCAAGTCATTAGGCCCTGCTTTTGAAAAAGTATTGGAAAGTTCTCCAAGAATATTTTCTCTAGTGGCGTTGTCATCAACAAGCACTTTTATATTGCTATCTTTTAGCGAGCCACCTTGTGGACTTTTTAGAAAAGCATATATTTTATATGCATCATCATCTGAGTATTTGAGAGTCTGCATGTGTTCGTATGAAGATACACCGATAACTACGGCCCACACTTGAGGCGTATTTGCTGCGGCGCTTTGTGGAATAACTGGGATATCTTCGGTAATCGTGTTTACCAAAGTACCGTTTAGCCAAAGACCACTGATTTTGGTGCCATCGTTGAGGTGCAAGGTTCCCTTGCCATTAAAGCCACCATTTTTCCATTCGCCTTCATATATTTCTCCATTTCCATAAACGCATTTTCCTAGCCCATTTGGAAGTCCATCCAAAAAAGCTCCCTCGTATGTCATGGCGCCATCTTGATAAATAAATTTTCCTTTTCCTGCTAGGCAGTCCCCTTCGATACATCCATTTATTCCTTTCGCTACGAAATCTTCCCGCAGCAATTCTCCTTTAAACCAAGAGCCTTTTGCTAGGCTTCCGTCTGCGTAGTAAATCGTGCCGAATCCCTCCTCAAAGTTACGATTGAAATCTCCAACATATTTATCTCCATTGGAATAATAGAATGAACCCCAACCGTGTCTTTTATGTTCCGAAAATTGACCCTCATATTTGCTACCATCAGAGTATGCATAGGTACCGATTCCGTCTACACAATTTCCTTGTATACAGCCAAACTGAATGTCGGTTCCATCGTAAGCTGTAGCGCCTTTACTGATAAATGATTCATCAAAAATTTTTCCTTTTTTATTGATTGGGCGCCCTTTGACCCAGGTGCCTGTCCACATTTCTTTGTCAGGATAGAGTTTTGACCCGTGACCATGCGGATAGCGATATTGCCACTGTCCGTCATAAATGCTACCGTCAGAGTAGTAGCAAGTGCCTTTGCCGTGTACCTCTCCATTGAAAAATGTACCTTCATATACAGCTCCACTAGGAAACCTATATTTTCCTATTCCTTCCTGGCAGTCTCCTGACAGGCACTGCGCATAGATAGACGCGCTTATAAAAAGACAAAGTGTAGCGAGGGAGATACGTGTTATATTCATCAATAGGGATGTGGCATGGTTTATATAATGACTATATATAATGCGAAAGTTATGCCTATATTATGCATTAATCAAATATGTCTTGTTATTAATATGTTGTGCTTAGGAAACGGAGGATTGAGATCATGATACGGTAGGAACCAGCCTGAGAATGGAAGACAAATTTTTTTATTGGGTTAATAGTATTGACCTGAAAAAATTAAGAAATTAAATCGTTCGCGTAGAAGAGCAACAAAGCGAGTTTTTATGCGAACGGCATGTGGTAAAAAGGGGAGGTGATAAGCCCATCTAAAACCGATGGGTTACCACATCATAAAAATGGTGCAAACGCTATAACATTTATTTTGCGTATTTACACGCATTTCAAAAGGAGCTTTATCGTATCATGCCAACAGGCATGTCTTTGTCAAAATTACCAGTAATCGTAGGATTCTGAATGTTGCCAGTATATCTTCTTACATTATGACTGACGTAGTCGTACAGTTCGCTGATGCTAATCTTGCGATCTTTATCGGCGTTGGCTTCGCCCTTGAGTCCCCTCATCAAGTAGTGACTGAAAACGCCTTGGCGGAGTCCATGATCCTCTAGAGAATATTCAGTTTCTTTAGAACTCATTAGTAGTGCAAGCCCTCCATTAGAATCATTAAATTGATTGTAGTAATCGCTTAGTTTTTTACTGTATGGAGCTTTCGCCGCAAGAGCATTATTTTGCTGGAGGCTTCCAGAGTGGCATGCATCGGCAAAGACAACCTTGTGCTTTGCTTGGCTACTTTCTAAAACGCTTATCAAATCTGAGTGGCTTAGCAGATTATTTTTTCCATCATAATCTGATGGGATAAAGGAGCCGTCAAATCCATGTCCTGAAAAATAAAATACGATAACATCATTTGCGTCAGCCTTGTGAAATTTACGTTTCATAGTTCTGATGATTTGCTCCTTGTTTGCGTCTTCGTCGATAAGTACAGTGATTTGCTCATCTGGTACTGCACCGCCTTCTGGACTTTTGAGGAAGGCATATAGGTGGTATGCATCGTCATCGGTATATTTCAAAGTTGGCATGTGCGTGTAGCGAGATACACCGACGATGACGGACCAGATTTTTACTTCATTGTCTTCGTCTACTTCTATTATTTCTTCTGGAATGTTGTTGATATTGTCTACTTGTTTTACGACTTGACCTTTGTCCCAAAGTGCATGTAGCACGCGTCCATTTTTGAAGTAAATAATTCCGTTTCCTTGAGGTCGATTGGTGTCCCAATTGCCGACATATTTATCTCCATTGGCGTAGAATACGGTTCCCTTTCCTATAGGCTTTCCGCCTCTGAACTGGCCGAGGTAGCGAGTGCCATCTCTATAAGTATATTGACCTTCTTCAACATCACAAAAATACTTATTGCAATCTTTAACGATGCTCTTAGAATTTGCAGTGCTGCCTGTGTTTCTCTGTTGCTTCTTGATTTTCTTAGGCGCTCTTTCATTCGAGGTGCTCATTTCTGTTCTGACCATTTCGCCAGCCAACCAAGTACCTTCTTGAGCGATACCATCTGCATTGATAATTTTTCCTTTTCCCTCTTTTTTATGTGATGCCCATTGACCAATGTATTGTCCTCCTGTTGCATATAGCATGGTGCCTTGACCGTGGAATTTACCTCCTTTAAACTGTCCTGTGTATTGATCACCGCTTGCAAAACTATATTCACCTTGCCCTTCTGGAACATTTTTTTCCCAATTGCCTGAATATAAATCTCCATTGGGATAGTTGAATTCACCAAAGCCGCTGAATTGACTTTTTTTGAAGTCGCCAGTGTAGTATCCACCATCAATAAATACTAAATTTCCTTTACCTTCCCGGTAGTCGTCTTTCCAGAATCCGGTATATACGTTTCCATTGCTAAATAGAAGAGTGCCTTTACCGTTAATTTTTCCGTTTTTGAAAGTTCCTGTGTACTCTGCTCCACTTTTGTAGAAGTAGGTGCCTGTTCCATTGTAGCAATTGCCAGAGAGGCACTGTGCGCTAAGGCCAGCAGTGAAGGTGATTAGGATAATACAACTCAATAGATTATTCATACGATTAAAATTTGTGGTGAATCTTCGTTCCCTCATTTTGAGAGATTGAAAAAAACTTTAATTAATGAGTAATGCTATATCCTATAGATAAGAAATTTGAAAAGGCTAAATAAAATTAAATTGAAAGTCAAACTATAACCATTATAAAGTCAGTATATTGTGGGACGATTGATAAAACATCAAATTTTAGTAAAATATTAATATTAAATTTCGAGATATGAAATATTCGTTGAGTGTGTTGGCTTTTTTGTTCATTCTATCTTGTTCTACAACTCAAGTGTCAGAGAATGGATTTTATGGAGAAACATTTAAGCCCAAAAAGTATATTGAACTAAATGATCTCACTAAGCAAATGGCCTCTCAGGATACTGTTCAAGCTGTTGTAATAGGTAAGGTGGAATCTGTCTGTCAGAAGAAGGGATGTTGGATGAATATTGTATCTGATGAGGGAGAAAGTATTTTTGTAAAGTTTAAGGATTATGGATTTTTTATGCCGCTTGATCTTGCTGGACAAGAAGTAGTGATGAATGGCAAAGCTTTTAAAGAAGTGACAAGTGTGGAGGAGCTACAGCATTATGCAGAAGATGAAGGCTTGTCTAAAGAGGAGATAGAAAAAATTACTGAGCCAAAAGAAGAATATAAATTCATGGCAACAGGAGTATACATTGCAAACTCAAAGTGATCCAATGCAATATCAAAAGGTAAAGGAGTTGATGATCGAAAGATTGTCAAATGATTTATCGGATAAACTCCGTTACCATGGAGTGCATCATACTCTTGATGTACTACAGGTTTGTGAAGAAAGTGCCGTGCGGGAGTCGCTTTCAGAAAGCGAAAAGATCCTTTTGTGTACTGCTGCCATTATGCATGACGCTGGCTTTCTGAACGGAATAAAAGAACATGAAAAGGAAGGAGTCAATATTGCTAAGGAGCTGTTACCAAATTTTGGCTATAGTCAAGAAGATATTGATATGATAGCAGGTATGATCATGGCGACGAAAATACCCCAACAACCCACTTCGAAATTGGAACGGATTATTTGTGATGCTGACTTGGATTATCTAGGTAGGGATGATTTTTATTTGATTGGGAATACGCTCTTTCAAGAATTGAGCGAATTAGGAATAGTGCATAACGAAGAAGATTGGGATGCCCTTCAAATAAAATTCTTAAGCAGTCATAGCTATCATACATCGTTTAGTTTACAAGAACGAGAACCCCAAAAGCTGCAAAAATTGAATGACTTGAAAGAAAAGTGGAAGGTGTAATGCCTGTTATATGCTTACTAACATATAGTACAAAAAGAGCAGCCCCTACTTAATAAACTATTGTTGTACTACTCTCGCTATTATTAAACCTGACAAGGAATTAGTTGTATGAAAAAAAAACCAATCGGGGCTGCCTGTTACTTTATTTAATCAATACTACATCCAAAACGACATATTGTTTACTTTATTTTACCTATTCAATGTAAGGAGTAAAATAAATTTAAAATAGGATAGCCCCAAAGATAAACGTCTTTGAGGCTATTGAAAATTATTTGCTGTAAGGGAAGGATTCGAACCTCCACGAAGCGGTTAGCATAAATACAGATTGAGTGGTCAACCCTAGAGTGCCGAAGCAGCTCGTTATATTCAGTTTATTCCGTGATCTTCACCCCCGAGACAAGAGGGCATGTCTGCCAATTTCATCACCTTACAATGTGTCAGATAACTATTTTAAGATATCTTTATGACAAAGATAAAGTATATCACTATTTGAGTCAAATATTTCAATGAAATAGTTAAAAAATTACAAATATTGCATTTATAAGGCTATATAAGTATAAATATGGTAATCAATATGTGCAATTTGAGTGTCTAATTGACAAATCTTCAACAAATTCTATTACTCACAAGTTATACTAGCTATGAAGCACAGCGTGAATTGTAATTTCTATAGTTATTGGGCTATTTTCTTTATCATGTTTATAGTAGTGGCCTGTCAACAGCCTTCAATCTCTAATAGTGACCAGACATTAGGCGCTATGCTTACTGAGAGCACAGCTGTAGCAAAGTCAGTTGGTATCAAAGCTACTAATAACGATAAGATAGATGGAATGACTCTAGTTGCGCCCCCTAAGCCTTTTTCTAGCAATCCTTTTTTAAAGTTAAAAGAGATAGATGTGAATTGGATAGGGATAATACCTTATGCATACACACAGCAAGGTAAACCTAGTGTAGCATTTGGTTCTTATACCTGGCAATGGTGGGGAGAGACAGTCAAAGGAGCTACGCAGTCCATCAAACAAGCGCATGCAAACGATATGTTGGTAATGTTAAAACCACAGGTCTATATACCAGGCAGTTGGCCGGGAGGTATGGATTTTGATAGTGAAGAAGACTGGCAAAAATGGGAGTCGGACTACGAAAAATACATCCTCACATTTGCAAAGATTGCATCCGAGCAGAATGTAGCCCTATTCTGTATTGGCACCGAGTTTAAGTTGAGCTCAATAAATCGGCCAGAATATTGGGAAAAGCTGATCATCAAGATTCGGAAACTATATAAAGGCAAATTGACCTATGCGGCCAATTGGGATGAATACAAACATATAGCCTTTTGGGATAAGCTAGATTTTATAGGAGTAGATGCTTATTTCCCGTTAAATAGTGATGCTGTTCCTGCCGTCGAAGAATTGGTCTCTAATTGGTATCCCTATGAAAAAGAGATGAAGAGAATAGCGGCTTCATTTGACAAGCCAATCCTATTCACGGAGTATGGATATATGTCAGTGGAGGGCTGCGCGGGAAAAACGTGGGAGTTGGAGGCAGATCGCAGTATACTAAAGTATAATGAGCAAGCTCAAGCCAATGCCTTCGATGCTATGTACCAGGTTTTCTATGAGCAGGACTTTTGGGCAGGAGGTTTTGTTTGGAAGTGGTACCCTGATGAATTTGCTGGACCTCAGAGAATGCGTAAAGACTATACGCCTCAAAATAAAATGGGAGAGCAAGCCTTATCTAAGTGGTATGCTAAGTGATGGGCTTGATGCACTTGTACTATTGAATGGTGCGGCTATTTTCAAGGAATTATAAATCACAGCGAAACAAGTGCCTTATTATCTACTATTTGCAATTCAATGCTTATGAATTCAACACATCCCTTGTCATAAATTTTGAATTTATTTCCGAACCATCGTTAATTATTCGTTAAGCTTTTCTGCTCATAGCAATCTTTAGCTGCTTTTATTCATTCTTTCTCTTAAGCATATCCGCTTATTTAATTTATTGCTCTAATTTAGCGCCACTTACAATTTTTTGACGTTAGTATATTTGAATGGAGGGACTGAAGATTTTTTTACAAAAACGGTACTTTGGTGTAGCGCTGCCATTTATTATCAATAGCTTGATGATGAGTAGCTGGTTATTATACACTCCTCATGTGCTAGAAGCACTGGAAATTTCAGAATCTCAATTGGGGTATGCTTTTTTCTCTATGGCGATAGGTGCAGTTACTTCATTATCGTTTTCGACAAAGCTGATCAATAAGTATGGTGAAGGACGTTATACTTTTTTTAGCACCATAGGTTATATTGTCGTAATTATTTGTGCAGTGCTCATGCCTAGTCTTTCTCAGTTGTGTTTTCTTTTATTTTTTGCGGGAGCTTTTGCGGGTTCCATGGATGTAGGCATGAATGCTTTAGCAGCGCATATAGAAAAAGAGGATGATGTACGATTTATGTCGGCTTGTCATGGATTTTGGAGCGTCGGTTTTTTCATTGGGGCGACCTTAGGCTCTGTGCTGATGTTTTATTTAGATTCCCCTTTTGTACATATGTTTTTACTTGCTGCCATTACCATTATTTTGCATTTTACTTTTTTTGGACCTTTAAGACTTGAGAAGACAGCTTTAGTCATTCAGGAGCAGTCGCGGACTAAACGATTGCAAAATAAAACCCTAATTGGTTTTGCAATCATCGGTTTGATGGTGATGATGTCTGAGGGAGCAGTCATGGACTGGAGTACATTATATATGAGTGAGGAGATAAAAGCACCAGAATTATTTATTGGATATGGCTTAGGTATGTTCAGCTTGTTCATGGCGATTGGTCGATTCATTATGGATCCCATTAGTGATACCTATGGCAGCAAGTTTATAGTACAAGGTGGTTTGATTGTGATGGTGCTAGGGGTAGTTTTGGTATTAGCGGGCACTTTGTTTTCTGCCTTGTTTGGATTTGCCATGATTGGGTTCGGTGTGTCAGGTATTGTCCCTGAAATTTACCGTTTGTCTTCTCAAGTCGAAGGCGTAAATTCTTCGGATGGAGTAGCCACAGTGGCGGGTATGGGCTACGTTGGCTTTTTGATAGGTCCAGTCTTGATGGGCTATATAGTAGAAGGATATGGCTACCCAAAGATATTTCTCTTGGTCGCTATATTGATTGTGTTTGCTTTTATAGTCACTAGAATTACCTTCAAAAAGGAAGCGCCTCAGAAGCAATTGAATTAAGCATTGAGTATTTTTGCGTGGCTACTTTATGTAGCAAACCTTCCTGATAAGACAGTCAAGACCTAGTAATTTTCATTATATTTAGCAGATAATATGTAAGCGAACCACACGGTTGCTCTGTTGTTTATTTATCCTAGAGTTAGCTCAATAAATTGTAGGTGCATGAAAGAAATCCGCGCTATCATAAAACAGTATGATAGTATAGATCATAGTAAAGAAAAAGTAGCCTTAGCGTCTGTAGTGCAGGTAGAAGCTTCTGCATACAGAAGGATAGGTGCTCGTATGTTGGTCCAAAGCAGTGGAGTATGGACAGGAGGAATTAGTGGAGGCTGCTTGGAGGGAGATGCTTTGCGCAGATCTCAAAAAGCAATATTTGAAAACAAAGTATCTACTGTAGTCTATGATACTATGGAGGATGATAGTCATCAAATAGGTGTAGGCTTAGGTTGCAATGGTCGGATAGAAGTTTTGCTTACACCGATAGACGTGAATGACCCAAACAACGAAATCGAAACCCTAAGGCAAATAAAAGACGACTCCGAGCCAAATCTCATTTTAAAAATTGTTGAACATCCTGAAGAAGCATTGCTAGGCAAGATGCACCTCGTAAAGAATGATGAATCTTTAGTCAAGATTGATGGAGTTGAGCATGATGATATGCTGACAAAATTAACAGAGGTAAGTTCTCGTCGAAAAGCGAAGCTTTATAGTTTTGGTGAAAAGGAAGAAATAAAAATTCTATTCGAATTTCTACGTCCGGAAACACACTTAGTGATTGCGGGGGATAATTACGATATCTACGCTATGCTGGGTTTTGCCAAGCAATTGGGTTGGCGAACGACTGTCTTAGGAAAAGCCAAGAAGTTGACTAAGCAAGTCTACCAAGATGCCAAACAAGTATTGGATTTTGCAGACGTTGACAAAGTAGTCATCAATGATTACACGGCCATAATATTAATGAGTCATGATTACAAGCATGATCTCGCTCTCTTAGAAAAATTGGTGGACTCAAAAGCTGCTTACTTAGGTATCCTAGGTCCAAAGAAAAGGTTCGAAAAGTTACAGGGCGATATCGAAACGGACATGTCCGAACTTCATTTTATTCATAGCCCGACTGGATTGGAGATTGGGGCGGAGTCACCCGAGGAAATTGCTCTATCTATCTGTGCCGAAATTGTAGCCAAGATGCGAAATAAGAAGGGAGGATATTTGCATTTGAAGCAGGAACCGATCCATGGAAGAGGGCATTAAATCTTATTGAGCAAATTTGGCTATTGAAATTATTTTGGGGCGTCCCATCACCAATCGCTACTTTGGCCAACGCATATGGGACCAGGTCGTCCGCTTGTATTCAGCAAGCACTCAGGTAGTATGCTATCGCTTCTCAGCATCTTCTCTCGTCCGTTCAGCTACTGCTCAGCGTAGTATACTATACCTTCTTGCTCACTTCATATCGCTACCACCCTTCGCCCGCTGCCGCCACCCTTCTTCTTTTTTTTTGTGCGAAGGCGCTTGCGCCCAAAGCGAGTCGCTCGGAGAGCGCAAGAGCAAAGGATCGACGCGGCACGTAGTATAGCAGAGAGCCTGGTCCCGTTGCAAACCGGGATGATCCCTACTGAATACACTTGAAATAGAATCGATGTTATCTTTAGAAAAACAGGATAGGGAAAACCTCTCCCTTTTGAAAATCGACGCGATCGATAGGGAGTTCGATAAAAGCTTGGGCACGCTTGAGATTGACAAAGTCGCCAGAGCCGTTTCCTTTTTTGGGATACGCGATGAGCTGCCCCAGTTGTGAATACTGCAGACCAACCTCCAAGAAATAGTGGAGCTCTGGTTTGAAGTGTACATCCGCGCCAAGAACGGCATAGGCCTGCTTGTGCGGAATGCCAAGTGAGGTGCGCAGCCAAGTCTCGATATATTTTTTGGTGCACACGAAAGAAGAAACTGGATTGCCTGGAAGGGCGAAAATTATCTTGTTTTCTTTCTTGCCAAACCAAAAGGGCTTCCCTGGACGCTGCTTGATTTTGTGAAACAATTTTTCGACGCCCAACTCAGTAAGCGCTGCAGGGATATAGTCAAATTTTCCCTTGGATACGCCGCCGGACAAAATGAGTACATCGTATGTGTTTAAGAGTTCTTCGAGGGTCTTTTTGATACTGGCCTCTTCGTCTACAATGTGATATAATGTTGCTGCCACACCATAGTCCGCTAGGCGTGACTGAATGGTGTATACATTTGATTTTCTGATCTGATAGGGCTCAGGTTTTTCCGTGATGGGTACGAGCTCGTCGCCTGTAGAGATGATAGCGACCTTGGGTGTTTTGACTACCTCTAGCATGGCGTATCCTTGGCTGGCGGCGATGCCTATCTCACTGGGCCTGATGATGGTACCTTTGGGGAGGAGTATTTCTCCCTTGGCTTGATCTATCCCTTGGAAATGTATATTCTGCTTGTGGGTGAGGGTGACATTTGGAAGCAAGGTCGCAGTGCGCGCCTCTTCATTCACCTCTAAATCTTCGTATCGAATCACGGTATCGCAACCAATGGGTAGGCCAGCGCCCGTCATCGACTCGATGCAGTTGTCTTTATTTTTTAGCTTTTGGAATGGGGCACCCGCAGCGGCTATAGACTCGATAGGGAACGTTCTTTGTCCATTTTGATAGGCTTCAAAGTGGATGGAAATACCGTCCATAGTGACTCTGTCAAAAGGAGGAAAGTCTCTATCTGCTTTGATATCTTCAGCAAGGATTCTGCCTTTGGCTTCAGTAAGAGGTATGGATTCCTTGCCGTATTGGGTGACAGTGCCCTTTATGATGTCTATTGCTTTTTGTACCGTTATCATCCTCCTATTTGTGCCATTGAGCTTAAGTTCGAATTGCTGCCTCGTCTGATGCGGTCTGCTTCGAAACCATCTTTTGCTTTGAAACGAATCGCTTCCTTGATGGCAAGGACGAGTTCTGCATCTGTGGCACCCGAGCGAATCATGTTCTTGATATTGAAGATGCCTTTATCGTATAGGCATGTCTTGATGGTACCAGTAGGAGTGAGTCGGAGCCTATTGCAAGTCCCACAAAATGATCTCGTAAATGCTGGGATAATCCCAAAGCTTCCTGCAAAGCCTTGTACTTGGTAGTTGAAGCTAGTACTGTTCTTAGGGTCTTTTAGTTTGTTGATATTGGGGTGCGCCGTTTGTACGTGGCTCAATATTTTTTTGTGATTCCACTCCAAGGATGCCTGCTCGTTGCCAGATCCGTTGAAGGGCATCTCCTCTATAAATCGGACATTCATCTTGTGCTCACGCGTCATTTCGACAAGTGGGATGATGTCCTCTATATTATGCTCTTTCATGACCACCGTGTTGAGCTTTAGCTTTGCTTCCGGTCTTTGGAGTAAATGATGGATACAGTCTATGACCGTATCATAATTATCTCTCCTAGTGATACTGTGAAATCTTTCTCTATCGAGACTGTCTATACTGATGTTCCAATCCGTGAGTCCTACAGGAATAAGATCGTCAATATAGTCTTTGCAAAGGGTGGCATTGGTAGTAATGGCGAGTTTGTTAATGCCATTGATCTTGCTGATCTCTTTTATCAAGTAAGGCATTTCTTTTCTCAAGAAAGGTTCGCCTCCTGTGATTCTAATTTTCTCTACCCCTTGCGATGCAACTACTGAAACAATCCTTAAAATTTCTTCATAGGTAAGCAGTTCATTGTGAGCTACATATTTTATTCCTTCTGCAGGCATGCAGTATTGGCAGCGCAAATTGCATTTGTCTGTCACTGCGATGCGCAGATAATTAATAGTTCTATGATGCGAATCCTGTAACAATAGTTGTTTTCTTAATATTTTAAAATACGTTTGTTACCAAAATAACAATTCAATTACAAAATGGGGTCTATAAATAAAAAAAGACCTAAATACGATGATTTAGATCTTAATTTCTTAGGGAAGAACTTATGTTATGTGGGATAAATCCTCGACATATCATATTGTCTTCCCTTTCATTATCTTTAAGCAGTATTAGTCTTTTTATTGCTATATTAGACTTCAAAAGTACAATATAGTTTCAATTAATCAATGATTTCATTAAAAGAACTTCCAAATAGACTTACAGTAGCTCAAAAATTCTTTATTGAAAGGACATTAGAGCTTGTTAATAGCAAAACTATTGACACATATAGAGCTAGATTACATAATCCAAGAACAATTCTCCAAGAATTGCACCAAGTCTTAATTGATTGGGGCAAAAATAAGTTAAAAAAATTTGATACTGTTAAACTTGTAATTGATGAAACATCTCTTTTGTTGAAAAACGAAAATGAGATTGCATTTATTTCGATCAATAAAGAGTATTACCAAGACCTTCTAAAAACAGTAAAAGAAAATCATTATCAAAATCTGGCTGCTGCTACCCAAATGTTGTTAAGTGAAAATTTAAACTATATAAATTCAATTTTTGAAAAAACGAAGGAAGAAATAGAATGTTGTAATCAAAATTCAAAATTCCAGATACACGAATTAATAAAATTAGAAAGATTAATAGGCTCACTTATTACAGAATTGTTAAGTATTGGTTACTCTAAAACTTATTTAAATAACTCAATTTTTTCACTCTTTGCTAAGAATACTTCGCAGAATACATTTGATAAATGTTTTAGAATATTTTCAAAGTTGAAGGATAGAAAAGAGGAGGAATTTAATATAGTCTTTAAATTAATAATTCCCAAAGAAGACTTAAGAAGCCAATTAGTAGTAGTTAAGGACGATAAAGTCGATTATGACCAAGATGTGATATTTGAGATGGTCACTAAGACAAATGCTCGAGGATTAAAATTTATGGAAATTTCTAAAAATTTCTCACGACATCTTCTAATTCGGGTAAAAAGTAAGGATTACTATACAGTTGTTGAGAAGGCTAAAGAAAAATTATCAGATATATTAGATAGAATATTCTTGGGTTATAATCAACCTAATATTAGGGTATACAAAGAGGCATTAGTAATAGGTGCAAATAAGCCTGAAAGAGCTAAATCTAGTCCTGTAAATTACAGAGTACTGGGCTCTTACATTAGCAGTCAGAACTTATATGAAAATTTGCAAAGAAAATTGAGTGTTATTTTACAAAATACTCTTGTATCAAATGATACTAAGCAAAAGGTAAAATCTTCTATAAGATATCTAAGATTAGGTAATGATTCAACTGAGTTGGAACAAAAGTTTCTTAATTATTGGATAGGATTAGAATTTATTTTTTCGACTTCAATAAAAGATATATCGTCGTTTTCGAGACTAATAGAAAATTTCCCAAATAGCCATCAACTTATATATTACAAAAGAAACATAAGAGAATTCCATGAAGATATTAAACGTTTGAAAATTAATGAGGATTTGAATTTTTTCAATCATGACTATTCACAATATTTGAATGTGGAGTCTAATTATGATTTTATAAAAGATACTTATATAACATCGAGACCAATTTTGTCCTTTAGAGCGTATCAATTAAAAAGAACACTTTTTCAAACAGAAAGAAGAATTCAAAAAATTAATAGTCATAGGAAAGATTTAGAATGGAATTTATCAAGGATTTACAGAATTCGCAATGAGATAATACATGAAGCTGCTCTCAAGCCAAATATTTCTCGTATTAGTTCTCACATAAGATATTACCTGACTTTTGTGATAATAAGTGTTATTGAATATTTGGCAAACTCACCAATTGATATAAATTCGGATAGGCAAATAAATATAGATGACTTTTTTATTCTTGAAAGGCTTCTCTTTGAAAGTAATAAAAAGGAAGGATTTTTACTCAAAGATATTTTTAAATTGAAAAATCCTGTTGAGATATTTAATAAGTAGAATGACTAAGAAGCAGTTAATTAAGCTCTATCTCCAAGTTAGATGTCAGCAAGTTAAAATTTAGCATTTAAGGCTGAAGAATTTCTACATAATGTCGTCCATGAATGAGATAATACTACTCAGCATCCTTTTTTTTCTGATCGCAGCGATCTACTCTTCTGCTGGTTTTGGAGGTGGGTCGAGTTACTTGGCTATTCTGAGTTTATATCCCATGTTTGATTTTGTCGAAATCAGGATGTTGGCGCTCATTTGTAATATTACGGTAGTCTGCGCTTCTGTTTTTTTATTCCATAAGCATAAGATGGTGGAGTGGCGGAAGGTGTTGCCGATGGTGCTCTTGAGTGTACCCTTTGCTTATCTAGGTGGGCGGTATCTCTTGTCTCAGGCGACTTTCTTTTTATTGTTGGCAGTGGCATTGTTGATCGCTTCTATTATTATGTTTGTAGATCGAAGGGAAGAAACGAAAAAGTTGCCAAGGTATTTCAATGCCTTTGTAGGCGGAGGCATAGGTTTGTTTTCTGGACTGGTAGGTATAGGCGGGGGAATTTTCTTATCTCCATTTTTGCACCTGACGCGCTGGGATACAGCCAAAGTGATAGCCAGTACTTCTGCCTTCTTTATATTATGTAATTCTATTGCAGGATTGACCGGTCAGGTGATTACAAATGGTTTTGCAGTGAAGCCAGAGATTATCATCCCTTTAGTATTGAGTGTGATCGTTGGTGGGCAGTTAGGTGTGCGCACTACAATTTTTCGCTTTTCGCAGGCAATTGTAAAAAAGATAACGGCGGGTGTTATTTTCCTAGTTGGGATTAGGTTATTGGTAAAATATTTTACACTTTAGATTTATGGAAGTACTTTGCTTTGGAATCGCTAAAGAAATAACGAAGACGTCTTCTCTACAGGTAGAGAGTGGCGTTATTCAGACGGTGGCAGAATTAAAAGCGCATTTGCTTTCGCAGTTTCCTGCCTTCAAGGATTATTTTGAATTTCGCATTGCAGTCAATCAAGAGTTTGCTGATGAGGAACAGGTGCTAAATGGGTCAGAAGAAATCGCTATAATACCTCCTGTCAGTGGCGGATAATATCATCGATATACAGATTTTGGCGGAGCCCTTAGAAGTCTCTAATAATTATGACTTCATCTTAGATGAGTCTTGTGGTGGGATCAATGTATTCATTGGTACAGTTAGAAGATGGAATAAAGACGAAGAGATTACACATTTAGATTTTGAATGCTATGAGCCTATGGCTATTTCTGAGTTACGCAAGATTGCGGATTCCGCTATAGAGCAGTTTGAGGTAAAGAAGGTAAGCATTCATCATCGAGTAGGCATCGTGAAAGCCACTGAGATAGCAGTCATCATTGCCGTCGCTTGTAAGCACAGAAAAGCATCTTTTCAAGCTTGTGAATTTATTATAGATCAACTGAAAAAAGATGTGCCCATCTGGAAGAAAGAGCACCTCATCGACGGCAGCTACTGGGTCAACTCAAGGCCTTAAATTTCTGATACCCTTTCAGACCATCTACTAGGTTGTAGATTTTTGCAGACGGATGCTCGCTGATTATTTTTGAAATCATCGATCGAGACACACGGCCACTTCTGCAGTACACTATGGTTTCTTTTTGTTTTGCGATTTTCTTCAAGCCATCCAAATCATTGGGATCTATATATAGAGTGTCTTCATCTATAGCTTGATGTTGCTCTTTGATCATGACTGAGACCAGCTGATAGTTATCTCGATTATCCATCAATTCTGCGATTGTTTTTTCGGGAACGACCAGGCAGTCTTGTGGGGTGTACGCAGTGGAGTCGAAAAGGTCTTCCATATCCTGCGTCCATGCTTTTTTAATCTTGAGGTTCATCTGTCGATTGGATAGCATGTCGTAAGTAAGCAGTTGGCCAACTAGGTTCTCTCCGATTTGTAAAATATATTTGAGTGCCTCATTTGCCTGGAGCAGTCCGATGAAGCCTGCTACGGTACCTAAGACACCTACTTCAGAGCAAGTAGGAATTTTGAGATCTGGCTGTGGAAAGATGTCTCTAAGATGTACGTCCTTGTCTGTCTGATTTTTGAAAACAGAAACATAACCTTCAAATTTGTAAATGGCACCGTATACCAATGGTATATTTTCAATCGCACAAAAATCATTGACTAGATATTTGCATACTTGATCATCGGTGCATTCTAGCACTAGGTCTGCATCTTCTAAAAATTGGGCTATATTGGATTTGTCTAAGCGTGCAGCATGGGTAATGTACTTCACCTCAGGGTTTAGAGACTTGAGTTTTTCGCATAGCACTTCCGCTTTGCGCTTTGATTCGGCTCCTGTATAAAATATCTGTCGATGTACATTGCTGATGTCTGGTGTGTCGTCGTCTATCAAAATTATGCTACCTACTCCAGCTCCTGCCAAGTATGCGGCAGCAATATTTCCCAATCCACCACAACCCACTATAGCTACTGAAGCGGCATTCAATTTGTCTTGCCCAGCGGTGCCTATCTCAGACAATAGTTCGTGTCTAGAATATCTATCGCTCATGTTCAGAAATTAAGTGTTCATAATCCTGATCGGTGTCGATATCTTGAGCAGCCTCTTTACAATGTATCTTTTTCACATCATCCATGTTTTTCTTGATGATGGATTTCGCAGAGGCAGTTCCTGGTAGGGCTAGAATTTTTTCAAAGTAGGCAGACTTGAATATCAGTGGGGGAGTGGTCATCTCTTCAAAACCTGTGCAGATTATATTTTGCTCAGTATTCCTAGCAGTATCTAAAAGTGACTGATAATGCGCGGCTTGTATTAATGGCTGATCCGTGAGGCATACCAAAATAGCATCTACCGGATTTGTTTCCGTGAGATGACGTAGTCCGACTTGCAGTGTAGAGAGCATTCCGTCAAGATGATCGGGATTGTGCAAAAAATGTACATCTGTTTCTTTGAGCAAGGTTCTCAGTTTTTGGTCTAGAAAACCGGTCACGCAAACTATTTTGTTCAAGTCTAATTTCGTCAGTGTGCTATGCAAGCGTTCTATAAAGCTGACTCCTTTATATTGAAGCAATTGCTTTTGGCCCGTCATCCTTGTAGATGACCCTCCTGCTAATATGATGGCTGCTATTGTCAAAATGCCTATGTTCTGTTGAAGTCTGACTTTCCACCACGCTTTTGCATGAGTCGAGTATCGGTGATGAGGATGTCATGTGAGTGTGCTTTGCACATATCGTAAATGGTGAGTGCGGCTACACTTGCTCCTGTGAGGGCCTCCATCTCTACTCCTGTTTTGCCATCTACTTTGACGGTGCATATAATAGTGAGGCTATGCTCTGCATCATTCATGGTGATGTCTACATTGCATTTGTTCAATGTTAGAGGGTGACAAAGTGGAATCAATTCAGAAGTTTTCTTCGATGCCATGATGCCCGCCAATATTGCGGTCTGCAGCACGGATCCTTTTTTGGTAATAAAGGAACCTGCTTGTAACTTCTCATACACCTCTGCAGGTAGTAACACTTTTGACTGGGCTTCTGCGATGCGGGTAGTAGGCGTCTTATCGGACACATCTACCATTTGCGGGTTTCCATCTTTATCTAGGTGATTCCATTTTGACATGCGGATGCTATATTTTCTTGATAATTAACTTGTTTAAAGAAACAAGATAGGGAATAATAGGTTGTTAACCCTCGGATTTGTTTGATTGCAAAAGGTATATCTTATTCACTTCAATTGGATTCTTTTCAAATTTTTCTTTCAATAGAATTACAAATGTATCAAGATCCATATCTCCATTTTCCTTAACTTTTTGTGGTATTTCGAGATACTTTTGAATATGGAAGCCTCCTATTGCTGAATTGTCTGTAACTTCAAAATTTGATTTCTTATCAATAAATTCAAATGCAATAGCATTTCCTACTTTTAGCGCAAAAGTATTATGTACTAAAATAAATTGGTTTTTCGGGTTGGCATGATACGCTTCGACAACAAAGATTTGATTGATGATTTCGCTGTTGAATTCTTCAAGTTCCTCTGCCGGCACCCATAATTCTGTATGATGATCTAGGCCGACCTTTTCTACTTTGAATTTTGATAAGTATTGATTGCTAAGTTCAAATTCTGTAACGAAGCCATTTTTGTAAGAAGGTAGATTCCATTCCGTCGTGATTTGGCTTGCGTATTCTTGATTGGTAACTGGATAGAAAATCGGTTGGTCAGGAAGTCTTGGTGGAAATTTTTTCCATCCTGAGTCTTGAATCAAATTAAGTTCTGCTCTATTTACTGGTCTATATAATTTTGTTGTTTCCATAAGGATGTTTAATTATTCTTCTAAATTTATACTTGTTTGACCAATTCCTCAATATTATTTCCTGTAAGATTTTGAACATTTTGGGTGATCTTTTCTATAGGCCAATCCCACCAGCGTATCTCAAGTAGTTTTTCAATGTCTGCCTCAGAAAACCGCTTGCGAATTTCTTTAGCTGGATTACCTCCTACAATGGAGTAGGGAGCAACATCCTTCGTGACTACAGAATTGGTGGCGATGATGGCGCCATCCCCAATTCTGACGCCTGGCATAATAGTAGCTCCGTATCCTATCCATACATCATTTCCTATGACGGTATTTCCTTTTTGTGGATATTCTTTTCCTTCCATAGCGGCTGTCCAGTCTTTTCCAAATATAGCAAATGGATAAGTGGTGATCGCATTATTCAGGTGATTGGCGCCATTCATAATGAAGGTGACGTCAGAGGCAATCATGCAAAATTTGCCTATGATTAATTTGTCTACCGTAAAATCGAATAGATATTTTACATTTTTCTCAAAATTTTCTACGGTCTCAAAATCGTCATAGTAGGTATAGTCGCCAACTATGATGTTAGGATTGGTGACCACGTTTTTTAAGAAACATAATCTATCATAATTATCAAGTGGGAATTTAATATGTTTATCAGGTGCTTCCATTTATTTTTCTCTAGCGTGGCTAAAATTTCATTTTGTGTGAATTGTCAATATAGGCACTTTTTTTTGCGTAAAGGATCGATAGGGTAGCGACTTCTTAGTCGCTAGTCTGCAGTCGACCATTTTCGGGAGGCAAGGACGAGCACCCCGCAAGAGCCTGACCTATTACTGCTCGCCTTTCAAGCGAGTAGTAATAGGGTACGCCCAAATAAACAAGCTACTACATGAGAGAATGACTTATGACTTACGCATTTATAGACTCCTTTAGTTTCTTTTTCAAAGCAGCAATCTCATCTCTGTACTGTGCGGCAGTGATAAAGTCTAATTCCTTTGCGGCCTTGCGCATTTTGCGTCCAGTCTCTTCAATTAGCTTTTCGAGTTGATCTCGATTCATATATTGTAGTAATGGATCTGCTGCGATGTCCAAGCTGTCTGGCTCAATATAGGCTTGCTTCTCCACACCACGAATATCCAAAATGGTTTTCTTGTTCCAGATATCTTCTTTTGATTTTTTGATATTTACAGGGACGATGCCGTGCTTTTTATTGTAGGCAATCTGTATATCTCGACGACGATTGGTTTCATCTATGGCGTACTGCATAGAGCCCGTCATCTTGTCTGCATACATGATTACTAGACCGTTGACATTACGCGCAGCACGACCGGCTGTCTGGGTGAGCGAACGATTGTTACGCAAGAAGCCTTCCTTATCTGCATCAATGATAGCGACCAAAGATACCTCAGGTAAATCCAATCCTTCTCTCAATAAGTTGACCCCAACCAATACATCAAAAGTGCCCAGTCGCAAATCACGCAAGATTTCTACTCTGTCCATCGTGTCGACTTCGGAGTGAATATAGCGCACTTTCAGATTGAGTCGCGTCATGTATTTAGTCAGCTCTTCTGACATACGCTTAGTCAATGTCGTGACCAGCACCCGCTCATCGGCTTTGATTCTTTGATCAATTTCGTCGAGCAGATCGTCAATCTGATTGATACTTGGACGTACTTCTATAGGAGGATCCAGGATGCCCGTAGGTCTGATCAACTGCTCGACTATTTCACCTCCCGTCTGTTCTAGTTCATAGTCGCCAGGCGTCGCGCTTACATACACGATTTGATTGGTGAGCGCTTCAAATTCTGTAAAGTTGAGCGGACGGTTATCCATGGCAGAGGGCAGACGGAAACCAAAATTGACCAAATTGAGTTTTCGTTTTCTATCTCCACCAGACATGCCTCTGATTTGCGGAACCGTCACGTGACTCTCATCCAAAAATATCAAATAGTCTTCTGGAAAATAATCCAGTAAGCAGAAAGGTCTCGTCCCTGGTCGGCGTCCATCAAAAAATCGAGAATAATTTTCTACACCATTGCAGTAGCCCAGCTCTCGCATCATCTCTATATCAAAATTGATGCGCTCATAGATACGTCTCGCTTCTACAAACTTGCGTTCCTTTTCAAAATATTCTTGCTGCTCTTTGAGCTCATCTTGTATCTGATGAATGATGCCGTGGATACGATCTTTCGGCGCTACATATAAGGTCGCTGGAAAGATGGCCGCATTGTCCATAGACTCGATGCGCTTACCACTTTCTATTTCTAGACGATCGATGGTTTCTATCTCGTCTCCAAAAAATGTCACCCGATATCCATAGTCTACATACGGCAGATTGATGTCCACCGTATCTCCACGCACCCTAAAAGTAGCCCGCTTAAACTCAGCCGTGGTCCGCGAATATAGACTCTGTACCAGTTCGTACAAAAACGTATTTCGACTCACGACTTGCCCTTTGTGAATACGGATGATCCCATCTTTATAATCTTCCGGATTACCCATCCCAAAGATGCAAGACACCGAAGCCACGATGATGATGTCGCGTCGGCCCGATAGCAAAGAGGAGGTTGCTCGCAATCTCAGTTTCTCCACTTCTTCATTGATGGAGAGATCTTTTTCTATATAAGTGTCACTGCTCGAGACATATGCTTCCGGCTGATAATAATCATAGTAGGATACAAAATACTCCACCGCATTGTCAGGAAAAAATTCTTTAAACTCACTATAGAGCTGCGCAGTCAGGGTCTTGTTGTGCGTCAAGATAAGGGTCGGCGTATTGAGTTCCTTGATCACATTCGCCATCGAAAAAGTCTTACCACTACCCGTCACCCCCAGTAGCACCTGCGCTTGATCCCCAGCTTTGACCCCCGCCACGATACGCTCGATAGCCTTCGGTTGATCCCCGGTCGGAGTAAATGGAGAATTGAGTTGAAATTTCATAGGCACAGCATAATTTAGCCTATAAAGATAAATATTTTTCGCTTGAGTTTCATGCCTTGTTTCAAAAGTAGTTTTTGGGGCCTACCCACGCAGAAGAATGCGTGGGTCGCTATGTTTCGCAGCGCCCTATTCGGTTGGTCCTGTCGGACTGTCGCCTGCTGGCTCCACTACTGCACAGCGCTAGGCCATTAGTCTATAGAATGATATGTAAGCGAACATACCTTATGAGGAGTAAAAATTACGATTTCTATTAAGTCAATACTACATTTTGTACAGAATCTCATCAAGGTTCGTTACATTTGATTAATGTCTAAATCTACAGATAGCATAACACCTGCTGAGTTAGAACAAAAACTCAATTTGAAGCAGCTGCAAATCAATCGTTTGTTGAATATCACCCAAGCGATCAATGAGAATGTATCTGTGGATGGCTTATTCAAGATGTATACTTCATTTCTCAATTGGGAGATGGGTGTTGACAAGTTGCTGCTATATATTAGGAGAGATAATGATTGGATCATCGCGAGTGATTCAGGAATAAAAGAGCGTTTATTAAAACGAAATATCGAAGCATTTTTTCCAAATTTTGAGCGGGTAGGGAATATTGAGAAAGGTATAGATCCACTTATCGATGAATTCGAGATTGTCATTCCAGTTAAGCATAAAGAAGTAGCTATCGCCTATGTATTTATTGGAGGCTTAGCAGAGGATGAGGAAATGTACAATAAAGTACAGTTCATCACAACTATCACTAATATTATTGCGGTAGCCATCGAAAATAAACGCTTATTCCGAAGACAATTGGAGCAATCTAAAATGGAGCGTGAAATGGAGCTGGCAAGTGAAATGCAACTCATGCTAGTGCCTAGGGCTTTGCCTTCAGATACCTGTTATGAATTAGCCAGTATATATAAGCCTCAATTAGGGATAGGTGGTGACTACTTTGATTATATTGATTTAGATGAAGACCGATTTGCATTTTGTGTGGCAGATATCTCTGGGAAAGGCGTAGCAGCTGCTCTATTGATGGCCAATTTCCAAGCCTCATTTCATAGTTTAATCAAAACCAAAACTGACTTTCCAAATTTTATTCAAGATCTCAACTCTAACGTGTATGCGGTTACGAAAGGGGACAGGTTTATCACTTTCTTTACTGCGGAATTTAATCGAAAGACTAGAATGCTCTCTTACGTAAATGCAGGCCATAATCCTCCTTATATCTTTATCAATGGAGAACTTCAAAAGCTGGATCAAGGGTGCACATTCTTAGGATCTTTCGAAAGCATACCTGGAGAGATAGGAGTTGGTAGTATTCATATTCCAAAGAAAGCGATGATTCTTAGCTATACAGATGGACTATCAGATTTGCGAAATGAGAATGATGTTTTTCTAACAGATGAGTTTATAGAGCAATTAGTAACTAGTCATCACAAATTACCTGCAGCAGTATTCAATGAATTGCTTCAACAAAGAATTGAAGAATTTAGAGGAGAGGCCGCATATCCAGATGACTTGACGGTACTGACAGCTAAGTTCTTTTAAGCTTACCTAAGTTTTTGGATTGTTTAGGTATTCAATGGCATATTCCAACACTGTATCTGTACCGTTAATTAAATCTTCTTTTGTATATCTTTTTTCAATATCTGGGACTACACCATCTCTGCGATCCTGCGTATTTTCGTTTACATCATATATAAGGCTGATGATAGGAATACGGACTTTTAGCTTTGAATTTTTCATAGTGACATATTTTGATACGCCTGCAAAGGCTAGATGATAGCTTCCCCCGGCTTCTTCGCCAATCAATAGACCTCGTTTGTGATCTTTCAATAAGGCGGGTGTCATGGCAGCTGCAGAATAGCTTTGCCCATTGATTAGTACTATTAAGTCTCCGTTATAAGCTTTGGATTTAGGTTTTATTTTTTTCTTGCTCCATTTTCTAAAATAGACATCATCTCCAACAATATCTTTTCTTGCAAGACCTAAAAGTATTTTTTGAAAGAAAGATTTTTTCATGTCTAGATAAGCTTTTTTAAAAGAGCTTTCTCTGATGATAAGATATTCTTTATCGATTAATTGTCGAGTCAAATGTTCTATATTTGTAATAGCTCCACCACCATTATTGCGAATATCTAAGATGAGCTTATCTAAATTTTTATTTCTTACTTCTTTGAATGCTTTATTTATTTTTTTCTTACTCTTTTTAAAAAAGCTTTTGTTAGAAAATGAAGTCATTGTGAGTACACCTATTTTTCCATTATCTACAGTTTCAAATGTGACTGGAGAGTAGCTTTTGTTTTCTACTTTATTGATTTCTCGTAAAGCGTTGGGTGGTATGGCATCGATGGTATAAGTTTGATTTTCTCCTGTTTTACTATTGATAAGGTTGATGAGAAATTTATCTTGTAGGCCAAAGAAGCGTGCATAGCCATCTGTAAAAGTACGGACGGCCCATAGTCGCTCAGGGTAGTGATGGTCTCCATCAGCTCCTCTGTGGTATTTTGTCATGCGGTCTACTATGTGATCAATGCCAACAGAATCGATGGATAAAATCTGACTCCCCTTAGGGATGATGCTTGATCCAATATTGAAGTCTTCCTTAAGCAAAACTTCATTGTCCAAAAGCAAGACTTTTATAGGAAACAAAAGCGGCTTATCACCTTCCTTTTTTCTGTCATACAATTTGTGAGCAAATTTAATGTTGGTATGTCCACATTCTATAGTGTCAATGATCGGTTCCATTAAGTCAAAAAAATCCATCCTGCTCATGGAGTCAGGCAAATTCTCCAGCCTTTCTGCAAACATTTGCTCAATAGTAGACTTAGGAACAAAATAATCCAAACCTGGATGGATGGTCAAGAGCTTTTCTTGCAACTGTTCTATATCATTCTTTAGTTCTTCTTTATGAAAAAAATCTTCTGATACCTTCTCTTGCGCTTGTACTACGAGAGTAAGGAAAAGTATGGTAAGGATGGAGAAGAATCGCAATTTCATAAGCTATATATTATTTCTCTATCCCTAAGGTAGATAAAATCACTGTATGATGCTACTGTTTATGCGCTCCTTTATCAAATTCTTAACACCGTGTTGCTTGACTGAGTTGCCCGCACGATTAAACCTAGATAGCGATGCCCTGAGTAAGTTTTTGAAATTTTACCCAGTAGGTATATCAATTTGCCCATAAAACTATTTTTCTATAGATATGTTTGCTTACTTTACGGAGATGAGAATAATCTGCTATTTACTTTCTTTTTTTACACTATCTATCACATTGCATGGACAGTCGCCTTTGTCTCCTAGGATAGCTAACTATACCATTGATTTGTCTTTAGATGTTGAACAAAAGCAAGTAAATGCTAATCAAGAAGTGATATGGAAAAACATCTCTACAGCTCCTGTCAGTGAACTTCAATTTCATCTATATTATAATGCTTTTAAGAATTCGGAATCCACTTTTATGAAGGAGGGTTCATTAGGAGGTGGTTTGTCAAAAGACGGCATCGAAGATTGTAATTGGGGCTGGGTAGAAGTCTTGTCGCTAATAGATAGTGCTGGAGTAGAACTTATAAATGGGGCTAGCTATATTCAGCCTGAAGATAATAATGACCAAGATCAAACAGTACTGCGAGTACCGCTAGCCTCTGCAGTGCAACCTGGCGAGTCCGCTCGCTTCCGAATGAAATGGCATTCACAAATCCCGAAAACTATGCCGCGCACGGGTTATAACATGGATTACTACTTTATGGTACAGTGGTTTCCAAAATTGGGAGTCTATGAGCCAGCCGGTATGCGCCTCGCTGAAGAAGATGCTTGGAACTGTCATCAGTATCATGCCCAAGGAGAATATTATTCAGATTTCGGAAATTATGATGTATCCATAAATGTACCCTCAGACTTTGTAGTAGGCGCAAGTGGTGAGTTAGCAGAAAAGATAGAGGCAGGAGAGACGACCACCTGGCGATACGTTGTAGAAGATGTAATTGACTTTGGCTGGACGGCCTCCCCAAAATTTGAAGAATTACATCGCCAGTGGAAAGGTGTAGATATTAAATTATTGACCTATCCGGAGCATGTTGATTGTGCCCCAAGGTATTTTGATGCCGTAGTAGCCGCTTTTGAATATTTGGATGAACATATAGGGGTATATCCTTATCCTACCTTGACTATTGTGGATCCGCCCATACATGGGTTATTTACTGGCGGAATGGAGTACCCTACATTTATATCTTCGGTAAGCTTTTGTTTTCTACCGGAAGGAATAAGAACCCCTGAGACCTTAGTGGTGCACGAATTTGTGCATCAATATTTCATGCAAATGGTCGCTACCCACGAGGTAGAAGAGCCATGGTTGGACGAGGGATTTACGACTTACTTTGAAGGCAAGATATTGGATGGGTATCTTGGAGCAGATCAGTCAACCATAAATTGGTTGGGATTCAAAATTGGAAACGAAGCGTTTAATAGAGCAGAATTTTTTAATAGCCCAAACCCTCAGATTGCGCCGGCTTCTACTAAGAGTTACGAATATACGGAAGGGGGCTATGGAGATATTGCTTATAACAAAACGGCTTTATGGCTGAATACTTTGGAGGGACTCATAGGCGATGCTACAATGTCAGAAATAATGAAAACCTATTTTGAGACCTGGAAATTTAAACACCCATGTGGGCAAGATTTTATTGACATTGTAAATGCTGTGGTCCGCAAAAATCACGGAGATGCCTTAGGGGAGAATATGGACTGGTTTTTTGACCAGGCTTTATATGGTACAGATTTTTGTGATTATGCAGTTGCTAGTATTTCAAATAAAGCAGTAGATTCAGCGGTAGGGTATCTTGACAATTTTGAGGACTGTATTACAGATCAAAATACTCAAGAGAAGTACCAAAGTAAAGTGATTATACATCGATTAGAGGGAATGAAGCTACCTGTAGAAGTAGAAGTCTTTTTTGAAGATGGCATCAGCGAGATGAAATATTGGGATGGCAAAACTCGGGGGCATACCTTTGCTTTTTTATCCAACAAAAAAGTGGTCAAAGCTGTATTGGATCCAGCACAAAAATTACCAATCGATAAAAATTGGATCAACAACTCATTTGTGGTAGAACCAAATAAATCTGGCGTCAGGTATTATTTTTCTAAATTCTTTTTGGCTACGCAGCGTGCTTTGGAGAGCTTGATGGTGTTTATATGAAAGAAGTGTTCTCTACATATTTGAGCGGAATTCGTTTGTTGTTTTTCAAATGGAAAGTATGGCTTGCAGTATTTGGCTTCAATATTATTTTTGCATTCATCATCGCTAGACCTTTTGGTGCCTTATTGGATAAAGTAGGAGCCAATAATGAAGCAAGCTTAGAAGGTTTAAAGAATTTTGATGCAAATTTCATAGTAGACTTGATCAATAATTTTGGCACGGAGATTAGCCTTGTTGCTGGTCAAGCCACTTTCTTTGTTGTGCTCTATCTTATTCTTAATATTTTTTTATCAGGTGGATTTATTGAGAGTTATGTTCATGTTTTTCAGCGTCACACTTTTGGTGAATTTTTGTCGAACTGTGCCAAGCACTTTTGGCGAATGATAAGATTGGCTTTGTATTTTATCATCGCACAAATTGTGGTAGCTGCAGTGCTATTTACTATCTATTCAAAACTAGGTCTTTCTCCTTTCGAATTAGAATCTGAAACCATCTTGGTTCGCAATACAAAGATTATGCTTGCCATTTTCGCAGTGATTATGATATGGGTCGACATGGTCAATGAATATGCAAAAATAAAAGTGGTCATTGACACAGATAGAAAATTTATTCTGCCTATTCTGATTGATGTAAAGTTCTTCTGCTTACGCCATTTCTTTTCAATCCTATTCCTTTTCCTGCTTTGTATGTTGACATTTCTAGCCATTCTTGGTGTATACGCTGCACTGAACGATGTAATAGTGATGTCATCATCTACTACCATTATTTTTGGACTATTGCTAGGTCAAGTATATATGATCTTTAGAGTAGGGGTACGACTTCTGTTTACAAGTTCTGCAGTAGACTACTTACGTAAAAATGACTGGGGAGCAAAACACTCTGTTTTTCCTAAAAAGGAATCTGCATAATACATTTGGTTGCTGAAATAATACGTTTTTGGTATGTTTTTGGCCTATACATAATTGATTATCAGTTGGCTTTGTCGACATTATAGCCAATAGAAATTTAACTAATGTATACCACTATGATTAAGAGTATTTTTACCATCATTTTCATTGCTAGCCTGCATGTATGTGGCTTTGCACAAGCACAAACTTCCAGTACAGATGTAGCTACTAACCTAGCATTAGTCTCTAACACGGTAGAAGAAAAGTCTGATATCACAGGCACCATTTCTAATATTGGTGGATTCAACATGTTTGTGGATGATGCTAAAGTAGAGTTGGATGGAAAGGTACTCAAGAAATTTTCAGATAAGAATTTGGAGACATTAATACAGAAAGGATACAGCCATATCTTAAAAGCGAAATCAAAAAATGCGTGCTATCGATACCGCATCGCTACTAAAGCGGATGGAAGTCAAGAAATGTCCTTATACGATTGTCCTTTTTAAAAAGGGCGCTTCGGCTCGTTCCTATTAATTTTATACCAAACGGCATCTGCAATACCATCGCAGGTGTCTTTCTTCCAGAATTTCATACCGATTTTTTCTAGAATACGAATAGAGACTACATTGGCGCTTGCGCTTCTACCTACTATTTCGTTTATATGTAGCACATTGAAACCATAGTCTAAGCAAGCAGCAGCTGCTTCACTAGCGATTCCTTTGCCCCAGTGTACTTTTTTGATTCTGTACCCAAGGTCTATCATCCCATTATCATGTTTCTTGAGTCCACACCAACCTAGATATTCCTCACTCTGTTGATCGACGATGACCCATCTTCCGAAGCCATGTTTTTGAAAATGATCATACTGCTGGATAAAGGCTAAGGCCTCACCTTCATCCTGAAAAGGTGGGTCTCCAGTGTATTTTATCACCTCTGGATCTGCATTGAGCAAATACATGTCCTTGGCATCGCTAGGTTGCTTCTCACGTAAGTAGAATCTATTCGTCTGGAATATTGGATTCATTGCTTATCTATTGTTGCTTTTAACACTTTGTACATATCCTTGGCAGATTGGTCCCAGTTATATTTTTGTCTTTGCACTTTGCCATACTGTATCAATTGCTCTCCTAGATGTGCATTGGTAAAGATTTCAGACATAGCTTTAGCGATACTGTTCAGATCCTCAGGATCTACTTGCAAGGAAGCATTGTGGCTTACCTCTGCCATTGGACTATCCTTAGAGGTTATGATTGGGACCTCGCAGTGCATGGCTTCTAGGACGGGAACACCGAAGCCTTCAAAAAGGGAAGGGTATACAAAGGCGGTAGCGCTGGCCATTAGTTTAGCCATGACTTTATCTTCTACATAGCCCAAGAATTGAACCTTCTTTTTGTGCTTACTTTCGGAGTGCGTTTTTTTGATATGCTCTGTCTTCCAGGCACTTCGTCCAGCGATCAATAATTGGCAGTCTGGATGCTGCTCTGAAAAAAGATCAAAAGCTTGAATCAGTCTACTGATATTTTTACGTGGCTGTACTGCACCGACATAAAAGAAATATTTAGATCCATTGGAATATTGCTTTCGGATTTCTATCGCTTCATTTTCTTCCAGTGGTTTGAAGATAGCTCTAGCGGCATTGCCGACTATATCTATTTTTTCTGCCTTTATATGGGTGAAGTGTTTTAGGATATCTTGTTTTCCATGCTCCGAGACCGAGACGATTCGATTGGCTCTATGGATATACTTCGGGATAAAATTTTGATAAAAGCGAAGTACTGTTTTGGGTATTTCATTGGGGTAGTGCAGATAAGCGAGGTCGTGTAGCACATACGCAGTAGGGATATCTGTTTTGACGGAGCAGTGTCCATCCAAGGATAAGAATACGTCAGGCCTATGTTTCTTTAAAATATTCGGGATGGCATACTCAAACCATAAATACCATAAAAATGGATGACGCGAAGGAATCAGGGTTTTTACAGCTGTAACATTATCGGCGAATATATACTCAGGTGCCAAAGGGCGATCATGAATCAAGATGAACTCATCCTCTGGATGATTTTTAACCATGCGGCTGAGGATTTCATAGGTATACCAACCTACTCCTTCAAGTTTATCTTTTATCAAAAAACGGGCATTGACAGCTATGCGCATACAGTCTAAACATGGTATTTCTCAATGGAAACGGTTAACCGCTTGGAAACCGTGCTCAAATTTAATCTTATTGATTCAATGATTGCAATTCAAGGCGGGCTAATATCCTGAGTAAATGATAATCCAGAAGGTAGAAGTGCCCACACTAGGACATTAATGAGCTTAAATCAGGTTTTTGATTCGGAAAATCATTGCAAAATGGCAATAAATAAAGGAGTAAACGCTTTATTAATCAGGTTTCAGAATTTGACAGGTATCGGCATAAATTCCGCTTAAGTCAGTTTTCTAGTTTCTTTTGATTTATATTGGTTGCTGAGGAGAATTAGGCGCACTTAAAATCTAACTATTATGTCAAAGACACCATCAGACAAATTATTCAAAATTGTCAAGTCCATGAGCGCTATGGAGAAGCGCTACTTCAAAGTAATTGCCAATAAGAAAGGAGACAATTCTAACAAGTACTTGGTCTTATTTGACGCCATTGATGCCCAGAGAGAATTTGATGATGAAGCACTTTTAGAACAAGTCTACAAGGTGAAGTCAATCAGTAAAAAGAATTATTCTGAACTGAAGGGCTACTTATATGATGTGATTTTGAAAACGCTACAGTCTTTTGATGAGAAATCATCTATCCGCAACAAGTTGGCTAATCATATGCACAATGTAGATGTACTTTTCAAAAGAGGGCACATGCAGCTCTGTAAAGAAGAACTCAAAAAAGCTAAAAAAACAGCTATTCAGTTTGAAGAATTTTCAACTTTATATGAAATAGCCAGATGGGAAAAATGGATAGCGCACACCATGATTGATGTAGATTTTTTGCACGAAGAGATGGGACGCATCGAAGCAGAAGAAAAACGATATCTAGAACAACTCAATTTGCTATCCCAATACAGAAATCTGTTTCTGGAGTTATATCTCAAGATTAAAAGTAAGGCAGGCCTAGACGAGATCCAGCACATTATAAATAGTGACTTGATCAATAAAGAACATTTCAATTCGCATCGAAGCTCGGTATTGTATTATCGCTCCAAAGCGCTACTAGCATATATGCAAAAGGATAATGATGGCTTCGGAGAATATTCGAAAGTACTTTTAGATATTATGGAATCCAAGCCTCACTTTTTAAAAGAAGAGGTCGCGGAGTATATTTCTGCACTGCATAACTATTGTGCGTTTTGCATACTGAAGCGAGACTTTGATACTCTTCATAAAACCAATGAAAAAATAAAAACCGTCACTCCATTAAATATAGATGATCGTATAAAGATTCATCTGCAATACATGCACAATCACTTCCTTTACTGCATTCGTACGGGGCAGTTTGAGGAGGCAAGGCATGCCTTACCAGAACATTTCAAAAAAGTAAAGTCTTTTAACACCAAAGTGTTTGATGATCATCATTTCCTATTTCATTATTCCTATATCCATTTTGGATGTGGAGATTATGATGAAGCTTTGTATCATCTCAACAATTGGCTAGATATGCCAAGCACAATTGACAACCCAAAGTTACAGATGCTATCTAGAGTATTCAATTTGATCTTGCATTATGAATTAGGAAATATACTATTGGTGTCTTCTTTGATAAAATCTACCTACCGATTCCTAAAAAAGGAAAATCAACTAGATGAAATAGAAAAGGCTTTCTTGAACTTTATCAAGACAGTAATCAAAACACATGGCAAGCGCGAGGTAAAAGAGTGTTTTCAGAAATTCAAAACTAGTCTGATGAAAATTACGGATTCGGAGGGGGCGACGATTAGTGTATTCGACTTGATGTCTTGGGTAGATAGCAAGCTAATCAATATGAGCTTTGCAGAAATAGTTAGAAACAATTGGGAAAAATCAAAAGTAGTGATTTCCTAAGGAGTAAATTTTAGTGAAGTTAAGGCAAAAAAAAAATGCCAAGAATTGAAAGCATAGCAAATGACTATTCAATTCTTAGCATTGTTTTATCGGTTTATGCTAAAAGCTATAACCCGCCTTTTACTAAGCCAGGAAGGTTAAAGCGGATGATTATATCATCTTCGATTAATCCCCCTCTAGAAGTTGACCAAGAATTAACACCCCCTCTTCCTCTTCTTCCGCCTAACATCTTTAGCTGGTCTTCGTTGCTTAGCTTCTCTGCTTTCGTAGACATTTCGTCTAAACTTAATTTACCATTTTTCATACTGTCAGATTTAGAGATTAAATAATATTATAACAACAATATAAGGAATATAGTACAATGATTCTGACCAAAAAACGACATAAATCAGGTTTCAGAATTTTGACGCATGGTTTTTATCGTTTCCCAGACCAATGCGGACTCATAGCCTTTGCCAATAACAAACTTGGCAGCCTTGCCCACGGAGTGGTAGCTAAAGTCTGATTTTAAGCGTTTTTCGAGCAAATTTCGTAGTGTTTCTGCATAATCTTCTTCGTCCAGTTCCTCCATGGCTTTTTTAATACAGTAGGCAGAAATCTGTTTTGCCTTTAGATGCATTGTGATTTTATAACGTCCCCATTTTTTCATTCTTTGCTTGCCGCGTGCAAAAGATCGGGCAAAGCGCTCTTCATTCAGAAAATTATCGGCAATCAGATCGGTGATGATTTCTTCTAAATCGTCCCCATAGATGCCTAGGTCTAGCAGTTTGGAACGGACCTCAGAATGGCACCTGTCTTGATAAGCACAATAGTGTTCCAGCTTCTTTAAAGCATCTTTTTTGGACACATATTTTTTCTGTTTTGCCATTAACGTGAATTAATTATAAATTACAAATTATAAACTCTAGCAAGATGCGTTCTTTTTTTAATAAACGAATAAATAAAATAACAAATCAACAAACAAGGCAGCTGATAGTGCTAATAATTACTTTTACGTTCAGCAGTTTTCGCTCTTTCTCTTCCTCATACTGTTGCTCTGGCCTTTACTCTTCCTTTTACATTTTACATTTATAATTTTTCGGTTTTACATTTATCACAAAATGGATCATTGAAAATTCCCAATTGAAACCTGTATACGCTACAGCAGCATTGGAAATTGATCATTGAAAATTGCCCACTGAAACAGTCCACGTCAAAACAGCATTGAACATTGATCATTAATCATTGATTTCGGACAAGCGATGTGAAGGGGAAGTCCGACAGGACCGGAGCGCACGCGCAGCCCGAGAACGTAGCGACCCAGCAGATGATGTGCTAGGCTTTTCGCCTAGGACATCATCTGCTGGGATGGCCCCTGAAAAGACGAGATAACCTCTCTTCAGATATAGTTGGAAGCATTTTGCATCACCCAATAAGCAGCTGGTCAAATTTTAATCACCGTATCACTGAATCAGCGAATCAACATATCTGATACAAATTTCTATATTTGTTACCACGAAAACGGCATGACGAAAAAGGAAGTAATAAAGCAACAGGCAGCGCGACTCTTTAGGCTCAAAGGGTATAAGGCGACCTCCATGCGCGACATCGCTCAGGAAGTGGGTATGGAGGCGGCGAGTCTGTACAATCATATCAGCAATAAGCAAGAAATCCTATCAGAACTGATGATGCACATCGCGGAGCTATTCACGGATGGGATGGAGAATATCCAAAAGTCAAGTCTCAGTCCGCGTGAAAAAATGGAACGACTGATCGCCCTGCACATTCGCTACACGGTCGAAAAGCCAGACGCGGTAGCCATCATCACGAGCGAGTGGGTGCATCTAGAAGAACCCAATCACAAAAAGTATTTGCTCCTACGGAGTGCTTATGAGCAAAACATACAAAGCATCATAGAGAAGGGAATCAAGGAAAAGCAGTTCGCAAAAGTAGATACGAAAATAGCGGCCTTCTCCATCTTGTCCACGCTGCGCTGGTTGTATTCGTGGCATCATCAGCAAGAACACATCAACCCCGTAGAGCTAGAGCAAAAGATGATCCAATGCCTCGTGGATGGGATTGCGATCCGATAAAGCCTGATTTCAAGGTAAAACACCTATAGTATAGGGTATTTAGCCAGATATCCAGGAACTAATAAGGGTGAAATTTGCTTATTTAACTAATGATTGTTAGTTTTAGAGCAACAGTCGTAAGTTTCCTTAGAAATGTATAATAAACCAATCATGATACAAGCCAATACCCTCCTCACTGCTACCAAACTAAAGCAAGCATTCCGCTTGATGTGTACTGCCAAGTCCATGACAGAACTGTATGAAGCCAATTTCAAATTTGTTTCTAAATACGTGCATGCGACCTCACGTGGACATGAGGCTATCCAGATCGCAGTCGGGATGCAACTGGCGCCGCAGGATTTGGCCTTTCCGTACTATCGGGATGACTCTATGATCCTAAGTATGGGCATGGAGCCGTATCATCTCATGCTACAGCTGATGGCCAAGAAAGACGACCCCTTTTCAGCGGGTCGGTCTTACTACTCGCACCCAAGTTTGAAAGAGGAGGACAAACCAAAAATACCGCACCAATCCTCTGCGACGGGTATGCAGGCCATACCGGCTACGGGCGCGGCCCTGGGTATACAATACAAAGAACAAGTCGGTATCGCCGAAGCGAATAATATGGCGCCACTGGTGGTATGCTCCTTGGGAGATGCCTCCGTGACGGAAGGGGAGGTGGCAGAAGCCTTTCAGATGGCTGCGTTGCGACAGCTGCCGATCTTGTATGTCATCCAAGATAATGATTGGGATATTTCTGCTAATGCAGAAGAGACCCGAGCGCAAAACGCATACGAATACATCCAAGGATTTCATGGCGTCGAGGCTGTAAGTATACAGGGCAACGATTTTATCGCTTGCTATAACGCGGTGGCGAAGGCCATCTCTGTGATTAGAGAAGAGCGCAGACCTTATCTCATCCATGCCAAGGTGCCACTACTCAATCACCATACCTCTGGGGTGCGCATGGAATGGTATCGCGATGATCTAGAAGAAGATAGAAAAGAAGATCCATACCCAGTCTTGCGACAGCAACTCTTGGACTATGGGATCACGGAAGAAGAAGTTGAGACTATAGAGCAGCATGCGCGTGAGAAAGTGCAAGCTGATTTTGATAGAGCCAAAGAGGCAGAGGATCCTACACCAGACGATTTGCTGACCCATGATTTTGCGCCGACTCCAGTACAAATGGAAAAAGGAATCCGTAAGCCAGATGGAGCAGAAGAAGTTGTGATGGTGGACTGTGCCCTACACGCCGTAGAAGAATTGATGCGTGCAGATATGCACTGTCTGCTGTACGGACAAGATGTGGGCGGCAGGCTAGGTGGTGTGTTTAGAGAGGCGGCTACCTTGGCGCAAAAGTTTGGAGATGAGCGGGTATTCAACACGCCCATTCAGGAGGCTTTTATCGTAGGATCTACCGTAGGTATGTCCGCAGTCGGGCTCAAGCCGATTGTCGAAGTACAGTTCGCCGATTATATATGGCCAGGACTCAATCAGTTGTTCACAGAAGTGAGTCGCTCGTGCTACTTGTCCAATGGGAAGTACCCGGTCAGCATGATCCTCAGAGTACCGATAGGCGCCTACGGGTCGGGAGGGCCGTACCATTCTTCATCCGTGGAGTCGGTCATCACGAATATCCGTGGCATCAAGATCGCCTACCCGAGCAACGGGGCAGACATGAAGGGCCTGATGAAAGCAGCCTATCATGACCCCAATCCAGTGGTGATATTAGAGCACAAAGGTTTGTACTGGTCCAAGGTGCCAGGCACCAATGAGGCGCGGACGCCCGAGCCGGACGCAGATTATATATTGCCTTTTGGGCAGGCCAATTCTGTTTTGCTAGCAGAAGATGATATGGTGGAAGCTGGCGACAGTCTTTGCGTGATCACCTACGGTATGGGCGTCCACTGGGCACTCAATGCGGCCAAAGAATTTGATGGCCAGATAGAAGTCTTGGATCTCAGAACACTCTATCCGCTAGACGAAGAGGCTATTCTAGAATGCGTCAAGCAGCACAACAAGTGCATCATCTTGACCGAGGAGCCAGTCAATAATTCATTCGCGCGCTCCATCGCAGGATTTATTCAAGAAAACTGCTTTGAGTATTTAGATGCTCCAGTAAAAGTGGTGGGCTCGGTAAACACACCCGCAATTCCGCTCAATAGCATCTTAGAGAAAGCCTACCTGCCAAGTGCAGATAAACTGGCTGTAGAGATACGGAAGGTGCTTGATTATTAGGCGTTTACTTGTCACATAGAATATTTGTAGACTAAGATATTTGGATCGGAATTGCTAACTTCGAGTCATCAAATCACGCACTCTAAAATCTACAAAATGAATTTCTACATCTTTTTTATCACTGCCCTTATTCCATTAGCTGTGGGTTCTGTATGGTACAATCCTAAAGTATTTGGCAAGGTATGGATGCGCACTTCTGGAGTGACAGAAGAGCAAGTAGCATCAGGCAACATGTTGCTCATCTTTGGCCTTTGTTATTTTTTTAGTTTTCTGTTGAGTGGCTTTTTTTCTTCCTTTTCTATTCATCAAGCAGCAATTCAGGGGCTATTTATAATGCAGCCAGATTTTGATACTAACCAAGCGATGTTGGACATAGTTGCGTCTGTATCTGAAGGTGGGAAGTACGCAGCGCTTCATCGCTCATTCGGTCACGGCGCAGTGCACGGGGCAATCGCAGCAGTGGTAGTTGCATTGCCTCTCATCTCGATCAATTCCCTATTCGAGAGACGCGGATGGAAGTATATCATGG
>CAKZVJ010000047.1 GCA_937923345.1 uncultured Saprospiraceae bacterium | reverse complement strand
TTTTCATACCATGCACACGCTCGTCTTACATACTGGTACCAATATTGAGAATAGATTCGCCCATCTTGAAAAAGCTAATTTTAATCTAGAGCGCATCATTGGTAAAATCACCAAGTATTCCGCTATTTATGAGACTGCAGCTTGGGGCAATGAAGACCAAAATGATTTTCTAAATCAAGCACTTTTATTAGAAACAGAGTTTTCTGCCCGTCGTGTTATGCATGAGATCTTGAGTCTAGAGTACAAGATGGGTCGCAATCGTGGACTGAGATGGCAACCACGCATCATAGATATTGACATCATATTTTTCGACTCACAAGTGATAGAAAAAAAATCCCTCACTGTTCCCCATGAACACATGGCCAATAGAAGATTCGTACTGAAGCCTCTTACGGACATCATACCAGATTTCGTACATCCCATTTTGCAAAAATCTATTACACAATTACTCCAGGAATGTCCAGATCCACTGGAAGTCAAAAAGTGGGAAAAAACATCCTCCATCTTAAAGAAATTATTGTGATTTTATCTTTAAGTTTGCTTCACATTCTACACTGATTCTAAAAACACACTATGCACCCATTTCCTTACCGCTTTATCACTATCGAAGGAAATATTGGAACTGGAAAAACCACCGTGTGTAAACTATTGGCTGAAGAAAATAATTTCAAGCTGGTTTTAGAGTCCTTCGCGGACAATCCCTTTCTGCCATTCTTTTACGAAAACGCCGATCGCTATGCCTTTCCTGTAGAGCTGTTCTTTATGACCGAGCGTCAAAAGCAACTGTCTGAAAACGTTATTCAGTCAGATCTTTTTCAAGAAACCGTTTTGGCAGATTATTTCTTCTTGAAGACAGTTTTGTTCGCCAAGAACAATCTCAACGACAATGAATTCAGGCTTTTTCAAAGACTGTTTAAAATTCTAAACGATACCTTTCCAAAGCCTGATTTGCTGATCTATATGCATCGACCAGTGGATGTATTACTCCAAAACATCCGCGCTAGAAATAGGTCTTACGAGCAAAATATCAGTGCTGAATATCTGGAGAGTTTGCAAAATGCTTACTTCGATTACTTCAAGATAGAACAAGATATTCCTATCCTTATTTTAGAATTGGATGAGGTCAATTTTGACAAAGGAACGGCTGCCTATGCAGAGCTTATACGCTTGATGCAAATCCCCCATCCACCAGGAGTGCAACACATCAAGATAAACGCATTGCCTTCATCGTCAGGTAGATAAGCAAAGATTCGTCTTCATTCGCGATGCCAAATCTATTGTACAATAGATGAATATGGTCCGCTATTATTTCCCAAACTCTAGGATTTTCTAAATTGTTATGCTGATAGAAATAGGCCTTTTGTCTTAGGCTCATTTCTTCTACAGACTTCGGTTGGGTACAAGCCTCTAAAAACGAATTTGACTTTTGGGACCAATCCTCAAAAAGCGCCGTCAATTCAACTTGAGTATGCAGTCCATCCATTAATGCTTGCATTGACATCGCCTCTTCTTGATAGGTCTTATCAAAGAATTGAATCAGTGTTTGATAATCATTTTGCTCGTTAAAAAACAACCAGTGCTTTATGTACAGCTTGCATAAATCATGCGCGTCCTCTTTATTCAATTCATTCAAAAGAAAGTACGTAGCTATCACTGCATAAGGCATTCTATTTTCATACACATCGATATGCTCTGCCTCTTCCAAAAGTCGGATCATCAAATCACTAGCCGCATGAAATAAAGTGGTGTGCAAATCTGTATGCTTCACCTTACCAAATCGCGCCTCTTCCAAAGCATAATGCTGCTTGTATATTTTTACTTTTTCATCCCCTTGCAATTGCGCTAAGAGGAAACCATACACCTCCTTTTTCTCCCTCTCAAAGGCCACTTTTTCTATGCGGAAGCGCATCACCTTACCTTGATCATTGGTCAAAAAATAAGGTACATCAGCACCCAGCATTTGCACTACAGGCAATGCAACCCTATCCAGCATATTCAACCAGGAATTTTGTATCGGTATGACGAGCTCAACAAATTGAATCATGTATACTACTAGTCTTTTAAGAGATCAGGCCTACGTTCTTTAGTCCGCTCCAGCGCTTTAGCTTCTTGCCAATCCTTGATCGCGGCCCCATTACCAGACAGCAGGATTTCAGGCACTTTCCAGCCCTTATAGTCGGAAGGCCGTGTGTAGACGGGCGGCGCCAATAAACCATCTTGAAAAGAATCAAACAAGGCAGAGGTCTCATTGCTGAGCACTCCAGGCAACAGGCGTCCTATAGCATCCACCACTACGGCTGCAGCCAATTCACCACCCGACAAAACAAAATCTCCAATTGAGATTTCCATCGTGATGATGTGTTCGCGAATACGCTCATCTATGCCCTTGTAATGCCCACAAAGTATAATCAAATTTTTATACAGTGACAATCTGTTGGCCAAAGGTTGATCGAACTGAATACCATCTGGCGTCATATAGATCACCTCGTCGTAGTCGCGCTCCACTTTTAGCACATCGATGCATTTTTCGATCGGTTCGATTTGCATGACCATACCTGCATCCATCCCAAACGCATAGTCATCTACCTGCTTATGCTTCCCTTTCCCATACTCGCGCAGATCATGGAGATGCACCTCAAAAAGCCCCTTATCTTGGGCTCGTTTGATGATAGAATGAGAAAAAGGTCCAGACAGTAGATTGGGCTGAACAGTTATGATATCGATACGCATGCCTTAATATATATGCACATAGTTAAGGATAATTTCGCAAAGTAAAAAGACCCATCCACTATTCATCCTCTAGTAAACCAGCCGTAGACATCGCCTCGTCCTCTGCCACATTCTTGAGAGACAGCATAGTCGTCTCCCAACCTTTGACCGTTCCTGCATAAAATTCATCTGCGATAGCCTCTGTAGGTATACCCGTTTGGAGCACTTTCACCACAGTCTCCTCCCCTTCTTCATCCAGCGTCAAATGAGCGACCAGTTCTGCCTCAAATGGCAAATTTCCATGTGGAGAATAGTAAGACTCATTGGCCATGCTCAGCTTCTTGCCGAACTCATATTCCGTCAACCTAGACACCGTCACATAGTCAGGCGCGTCTATGGACTCCCCCCAGGCCAAGGCGTAGATACCACCCAACTCAGGCACCACAATCGCCGTATGCACATACCACCATTGCTTGATTAAGCTGGGCGTTATCAAAGCATTAAAGACCACTTTTGCCGCAGCCTTGATCCGTACGATATGTTCTATATTTCTCGTGTTCCCCATACCCAAATGTAAGGATATTAAGGAAATCATCTAGCGGATAATCTGTTCTGTTTTATGTAGTTTGATGTTTTGGGCGAGCGCCTCTCCCACCCGCGGCCTAGCCTGCGCAGAGAGCCACCAGGCTATGCAGCACTCCGCTTCACTACGGTCCTTCCCAACCCACTAGGCTAGGCACGGACTCCCCAGAGCTTCCCGCAGGCATATCCATTCTGGGACTGCTTTCTATCCTTCTCGCGGGGGTGTTGCGAAATGAATAATTTTTATCATACTACAAAGGATTTAACTAGTGCGAGATCAATATGTGTATAATTCAAAACCACGGAGTGGGGAAAGCTTATAGCATTGGGTGTCAACCCAATGTAAATAGTTCTATAAAATCCATTTGGCGCGATTTTTCTTTTTTAAAAATCGTGACAAATGATATTTGGGGATATCTTTTTAACTTTCGTAACAGTCTCTCGCAGGGCTAATCCGCTGCTTGTAGATTCGACATTAAAATAATGACTAGGCAGAATTTC
>CAKZVJ010000046.1 GCA_937923345.1 uncultured Saprospiraceae bacterium | reverse complement strand
GAGAGTGGAGAGTGGAGAGTGGAGAGTGGAGAGTGGAGAGTGGAGAGTGGAGAGTGGAGAGTGGAGAGTGGAGAGTGGAGAGTGGAGAGTGGAGAGTGGAGAGTGGAGAGTGGAGAGTGGAGTAATTAAAAAAAATAAAATGAACTACTAAATAGCTAAACGAATAAACAGATAAACGAATAAACGAATAAAATTTAGACTCGATGTATAGGAGTAGGATTTCGAAAAAAGTTAATCATTTCTTTTTTTTGCGCGAAGGATCGCAGCGATATGGAGGGCGCTAGAAGCGGACTGAGACCTTGACTAATGGTGGCTCCGACGAGAGGAGGAGACGGCAGTAGGCAATATGGTCGAAGCCGCTTATAGGGTACTCCATACAAGTGGAGAGCCTGGTGTGCGCGGCATTGCAGTAGAGCACGCGCCCTAGACAACATCAATCTTGCAAGGAATATACTCAATGGTATCAATCGGGCAACTAGTGCAAAGGGCTGCAAAACAATTATCTGAAATGTTTAGTTCTTGAAGATGCCAGTCTTGATTCGAAACTTGAACACTGGACTCAAAGCTGTTGATGTGAATTTTATGCAGGTCGGCTAAGGTGTGGCCCGTAGCCTTGATGATGGACTCTTTGCGGGTCCAGAGTTTGTAAAATAAATCTGGATAAGATCTGTCGGTTTGGATGGCGTCCCACTCTGCTTCTGTGAAGTTATGTTTGAGATGTGGTAAATGCAGGTCACTTGGAACTTCAATATCTATACCTATTGGGCCATTGGAAGAAAACGCACATACTGCGATATGCTGGCTATGAGAAATATTGAATTCGACCCCGTCTAGGATAGGCTTGCTATTGTTGTCGTATGTCATGTTAGACAGATCCGACTTTAGCCTTAAACAATTGAGGCCTTTCGATAAAAGTTGTCTTCCTTGCAAAAAATTTAAAGCGCTTCGTTTAGATTGATACTTAGATGCTCTATCTCTCATGTTGTCAGGGAGTTGAGCTAGGATTTGCTCCAAGGATACTTGACGCATATCCCCCGAAAGCGCATGGTGAAAAACATGTATTTTAGTAGTCCGTGACATATTATTGAAGATAAAGGTATGGAATTAAAAATGTTTTACTACTTTTGGTACTAAGAGAACTAAAATATTACCACTCTTACAGCTTACGTTTTTTATCTTATATGATAACGAGAGAATTAATAGTAGAAACGGCACTCCGCATGTACACCAGAAATGGTGTCAAATCGATTACGATGGATAAAATTGTGAAGGAACTTCACACCTCGAAACGCACCCTTTATGCGCACTTTGAAGATAAAAATGCCATCGTAAAAGCTTGCCTAATTGCTTATAATCTCAATGCTAGTATAGAGAATGAAAAGATCATCCGCAACGCTGAAAATGTAATAGAAGCGATGGGAAGATTGCATCAAGTGATAGTGAGTAGAGCGCATGAAGTAAACCCCAACTTCTTCGCTGATATCGCAAACTATCATCCAGGTCTACTCAACGAGTCTTATAAAGAGTCAGGAGAATTCGCCCATAAGCAACTTTTGCACATCGCGCAATGGGGAATGGATGATGGAATTTTTCATGCTGATTTGGATATCGAAGTAGTAGGTAAGACGGTAGGTATAATGCTCAAGCTATTGAACGACCATAGAGTTTTTCCAATAAACGAATTTAGTAAAGAAAGATTGACTTTCGGTATACTAGTCCCCTATTTGAGAGGGCTTTGTACTGCAAAAGGTCTAAAATTAGTAAAGGTACAAGAAGAGCTATTTCGTGTATCGATATAAAAAAGGAAAATGAATATAAACAGCTCACTGCAAAAAACACCCATCGCGGTTGTAGGCTTATCGGCAATTTTTGCAGATGCAAAAAACATAGAAGAATTTTGGACGAACATCATCCAAGGTAAAGATAGTATCAAGGAAGTCCCCGATAGTAGGTGGAATATAGATGACTACTACGATCCGGATATGCGTGCTCCAGATAAGACCTACTGTAAGGTCGGTGGTTTCCTACCAGAGATAGACTTCAATCCAATGGAGTTTGGTTTGCCACCCAACATCTTAGAGGTAACAGATGTCAGTCAACTTTTGGGATTGGTCGCTGCACGTGATGCATTGGCAGATGCTGGCTATGGAAAAGATTCTGCAAAGTTTACGGCGGAGTTGAAAGCCAAGACCGGTGTACTACTTGGAGTAGGTGGTGGGCAGAAGCTGATCACACCCCTCATCGCAAGATTGCAATATCCTATCTGGGAAAGAGCCTTGAGATCAAGTGGAATAGCGGAAGCAGATATCCCACCAATAGTAGAGAAAATGAAAAAAGCCTACGTAGGCTGGAATGAAAATTCATTTCCAGGATTGCTAGGCAATGTTATCTCTGGAAGAATCACAAATAGATTTGACTTAGGAGGTATCAACTCTGTAGTGGATGCAGCCTGTGCCGCTTCCTTGAGCGCGATCAAAATGTCGCTTAGTGAATTGGTAGAAGGAAGATGCGACATGATGCTTACAGGAGGTGTCGATACGGACAACTCTCCGTTTATGTACATGTCTTTCTCTAAGACGCCTGCATTTTCTAAGTCAGGTGTGATTAGTCCATTTAGTGATGCTGCAGATGGTATGTTGATTGGAGAAGGAATCGGAATGCTAGTATTGAAGCGTTTAGAAGATGCGGAAAGAGATGGGGATAGAATATATGCGGTAGTAAAAGGTGTGGGTACATCAAGTGATGGGCGTTTCAAGTCTGTGTATGCACCTCGATCAAGCGGGCAAGCCTTAGCTATGGAACGCGCTTATGAAGATGCAGGATATCCTGCGCATACGGTAGGTTTATTAGAGGCTCATGGCACAGGTACTGGTGCAGGAGACCCAACGGAATTTGAGTCTATGCGCATGGTATTCAGTGCGAATAATGACGTGAAGCAACACATTGCTTTGGGTTCTGTCAAATCTCAGATAGGACATACTAAGGCAGCAGCAGGTGCTGCAGGAATGGTGAAAGCGGTATTAGGGCTTTATCACAAAGTGCTCCCTCCTACCATCAACGTAGAACAACCGAATTCTAAATTTAACATCAAGCAGTCTCCTATATATATCAATACAGAGACACGTCCATGGATAAGAAATGGCAGCCCAAGAAGAGCTGGTGTTTCTGCTTTTGGTTTTGGCGGAATCAATGTTCATCTAGCGCTAGAAGAATATACGGGCGAGCATGAGAAAGCATACAGACTGCATCAGCCTTATAAGGAAATAGTACTACAAGCCAATACACCTGAAGCATTGCGTAATGCGTGCAAGGAATTGATTGATCAATTGAGTGGACCTGAGGCAGCCAATGTGTTCCAGCAAATTTGCATAGAAAGTAATACTGCTGTGATAGCACCCCAGCATGCGAGATTGGGATTTGTAGCGCAGAGTATAGAAGAGTGTATAGACTTGCTGCAAGAAAGTTACCGCATATTTGAAAGTAACCAGCCCTATTGGGATCATCCAAAAGGCATACACTACCGCAATAAGGGACTAGATATGGCGAGTCATAAAGTAGTGGCTTTATTTTCTGGTCAAGGTTCTCAATATATCGGAATGGGCAAAGAAAGTGCCAATGCATTTCCTACTATTGCCAACTGCTATGAGCAAGCGGACAAATTATTTTACGCTGAAGGAGCCACACCTCTTTCTAAAACGGTATATCCAATTCCTGCTTTCGACAAGCAAGAAAAAGTGATGCAATTAAGAAATTTAACCCGTACAGAAAATGCGCAACCTGCCATTGGTATGTTGAGTATGGGTCAATATAAAGTGCTTGCTAATGCGGGATTTAGTGCAGACATGACTTCTGGTCATAGCTTCGGTGAGTTGACTGCATTGTGGGCTGCCGGTGTTTATGATGACCACACCTTTATGCAATTGGCTAAAAATAGAGGTGCGGCCATGGCTATCCAAAATCCAAATGCGGATAGTGGATCTATGCTGGCTGTAAAAGAAAGCGAAGCTAAAGTAGCTGCGGGCATTCAAAATATTCCAGGTGTGCAGATTGCGAATATCAATGCCAAGAATCAAGTTATTTTAGGAGGTTCTACAGAGGCAATAATATCTGCAGAAAAGACATTATCTGCGCAAGGATTTTCTTGTGTCAAACTGCCTGTATCTGCAGCTTTTCACACACCTTTCGTAAGACATGCACAAGCACCGTTTTCTAGATTCGTAGATGGGCAATCTTTCCAAATACCGAGAATCCCTGTCTATGCCAATACAACAGGTGCAGCTTATCCAAATAATCCATCTGAGATCAAAGAGATTTTGAAGAATCAAATTCTCAATCCTGTACAGTTCAAAAAACAGATAGAAAATCTATACGCGGCTGGGGGAAGAATTTTTGTGGAGTTTGGGCCGAAGGGTGTCTTAACGAACTTGGTAAAAAATATACTTAGTGATAAGGGACATAGAGCTATTGCTATTAATCCTAATTCTAAAAAAGACAGTGATTTACAATTGCGCCAAGCAGCGGTACAATTGCGTGTCATAGGTTTATCCTTAAGCAATATAGATCCATTCAAACGTCACTTTGGAGCGAGTCCAAAACCAAGTAAATTAAATGTAAGGCTGAGTGGAAACAACTACGTTTCTAATGCTACACAAAAAGCATATACAGAAGTGCTTAATAATGATTTTAAATTATCCAACATATCATCAATAGAACAAAGCAGTATTGCAAGTAATGGTTCAGCAAAAACAATTGCACCAGTAAGTAATAACACTGCTCAAAATGAAGAAGAAATGCTAAATAGAGAAGCACTCAATTTATTAAAAGAAGCCATTGAATCATTTAAAGGGAACCAAACAAAATCTTTGGAAATCTTTGAAAAATTTATGAATGATCAAAATCATCATTCAAGTCAATTGCTTCAAATATTATCTCAGGCCATAGGGAATACTGAGCATGTAAATATTGTTCAGCAACAGTCAACACAACAAGTAAAGCAGGTATCAGCTGCTACTATGTTCGCAAATGATGCTGCTCAATCTAATAGAAATGGTTCTAACGGAAATGGCCATACCAATGGATTGTCAAACGGCACACACACTACAACAACTACGACTCCTGCAGTGACCAAACCAGCGCCTACCCCACCTGCTCCTGTGCAAAGCAATACAGGCGGAGGAGATACTTCTCAATTGGAAAAAATCTTATTAGAGGTAGTTAGTGAAAAGACAGGTTATCCAGCAGAGATGCTTGAATTGAATATGGATATGGAGGCTGACCTCGGCATAGACTCTATCAAAAGAGTTGAAATCTTTGGCGCATTGACTTCACAATATCCAGAGATGTCAGATATAGATCCTAACGAATTGACTGAGCTTAGAACCTTAGGAGAAATCGTAACTTTTGTATCTGGTAAAGGTGGCGCAACTGTGGCAGCGAAAGCAACTGCGCCTGTGCAGCAACAAGTAGTGCATACAACAAGTGCTCCTGTAGCTCCTGCAGCAACTCATAATGTTGCTCCTGCATCTAATGGTACAGCTGACAATAGCGCCTTGACAAAAATCTTGTTGGAGGTAGTTAGCGAAAAAACGGGATACCCTGCTGAGATGCTAGAATTAAATATGGACATGGAGGCAGACCTTGGAATAGACTCTATTAAGAGAGTTGAAATCTTTGGTGCGCTAACGGCTCAATACCCTGAGATGTCAGGCATAGCCCCTAATGAATTGACTGAGCTTAGAACACTAGGCGAAATCGTAAGTTTTGTATCTGGTAAAGGTGGTACGGCTGTAGCATCAAATGCTGCGCCAAATGCAACTACTGTCCCAGCTACTGCTCCAAGTAACAATGGTAGCGATGCTGTTGATCTAGGAGCATTGCAAGCTGCGCTATTAGAAGTAGTCAGTGAAAAAACGGGATACCCTGCTGAAATGCTAGAGTTGAATATGGATATGGAGGCTGATCTAGGGATTGACTCTATCAAAAGAGTTGAGATCTTCGGAGCATTGACCACACAATATCCTGATATGAGTGGCATAGATCCAAATGAATTAACTGAATTAAGAACACTAGGAGAAATAGTAACTTTCGTTGGCGCGAAAGTAAAAAAAAAGCCTACAGTAATGTAGGATTTGCACCGTCATCAAAAAACCAAGTTTCTGATGAAGGAGTCGCGTTTAGTGGCTCCTTCCACGGTGTTGAAAGAAAAGTACTAGGATTCAAATACCTTCCCAAACCTGACTTTTATCAAACTGAAGTTCCTGCAGGATATACCACTGTGGTGACAAATGATGGAAGCCCCCTTACCGAGCATTTTATTTCCAAACTTAAATCAAGCGGCGTTCAAGTCATTGTGATAAACCTTCCTAATATAGCAAACCCTATCAAGGCTAATGCATTTACGCTTGCGGACAGTCAAGAAAAGAGCATACAAGAACTCTTTGTCGGCATCCGTAATCAAGGTTCGAAGATTGGAAGTTTTGTGCATCTTCATCCTAAATTCACTTTTAGCGGTGGCAAGTTTTACGAACACTTTAATACCGAAAGAGAAATCCTTAAGACTGTATTTTTGATGGCAAAATTCATAAAGGAAGATTTAAATGTACTAGGTGAAACTAGTCATACACGTTTTCTTACAGTAAGTCAAATGGATGGTCAACTGGGCAAAGGCACTACGGGTAAAGTATCAGTCGTCGGTGGTGGCTTGACTGGATTAGTAAAATGTCTCAACCTAGAATGGTCTCCTGTATTCTGTCGTGCTGTTGATATAGATCCAAGCATCTTTGCTAGAAAGGCTGCTGACCATATCTATGATGAATACCATGATGCCAATAGAGACATTATTGAAGTGGCATACGACACTACTCAAAGAAAGACCCCTACTGAAACAACAGAAGTCATAGCGGACAATCAAGCTATCCAAGCTAAGATCACTGATCAAAGTGTATTCTTAGTGTCTGGTGGTGCGAAGGGTGTCACAGCGACTTGTGTAAAAGCTATGGCAAAGGCATTCCCATGTAAGTTCATACTCCTGGGTAGATCGGATATACAATTTGAAATTCCAGCATACGCGGTGAATGAAAGTGATGAGCGAAATTTAAAATCTCTCATCATGCAAGACTTGAAGAAAAACGGAAAAGCAAGTTTAGCGGATGTTAAAAAAATGTACAGCAAGATCGTTGCTAAAAAAGAGATAGAAGAAACATTGGCAGATATAAGATCTCATGGAAATGAAGTAGAATATATCAAAGTAGATGTCACTAAGGTCGCTACTGTTAAAGAAGCATTAAATGCTGCTACATCTAAGCTCGGCAAGATCACGGGAATCATCCATGGAGCAGGTCGCCTAGCAGATAAGTATATCCAAGATAAAACGGCTCAAGACTTTGAAAATGTTTTGTCTGTAAAATTAGATGGTATGCTGAGTTTATTTGCAGCTACTGATATTCATAATTTAGACTACTTAATTATGTTTTCTTCAGTAGCGGGATACTACGGAAACGTTGGACAATCAGACTACGCTATAGCGAATGAAATCTTAAGTAAGGCAGCACATCTTTTCAAAACCAATCATCCAAATACGCATGTGAGCGCCATCAACTGGGGAGCATGGGATTCTGGAATGGTAAGCGGAGAACTCAAAGCACAGTTTGAAGCTATGGGAGTAAAATTAGTCAACAGCGAAGGTGGAGCAGCTATGTTCTTGAACGAGCTTGATAATAGATATGATGACCAAGCCTCTACCATCATCGGTGGAACCTTGCCTGCTGGTATCAGCTACTTAGGAGATTTGAAGACACATCAAATCGTAAAAACAATTAGTGCAGATGACAATCCATTTTTACAACACCATGTGATACAAGGAAAAGCAGTGTTACCTGTTGTAAACGCTGTGGGATGGATGGCTCAGAATTGTGAGCGTCTTTATCCAGATTATAGAGTGTATGAAATCTCAGACACAAGATTATTCAAAGGTTTGGTTTTTGACGCTAAGGATGAAAAGACATATACCCTAGAGCTAAAGGAGGAAGCAAAATCTGAAGATGAAATTAAATTCTCAGCGACGGTAATAAGTCAAGGAAAGAAGCTTCCTGTAATCCACTACAAAGCGAAGGTAGTTATTAGGAACAAAAAGGCTATTCCTGCCTGCCCTACTTTTAAGATAGAAAAGAGGAATGGAGCAGAATTGGAGAACGGTAAAGTGCTTTACGAAAATGGAGCTTTGTTTCATGGACCAAATTTTCAAGGGATCAATCAAATTATAGAAACGAGTGAAAAGCATATGTTTCTTTCTTGTACAGCCCCTCATGTTTCTGAAAAGGAACAAGGACAGTTTCCAGTGGACTCTGTAAATACTTTCTTTTCTGATATCCAATATCAAGGAATGGTAGTATGGGTACAGCAGTTTAATGATGGTGCCAAAAGCTTACCACTGCAAACGGAGAAGGTAAGGCTATTTAAGCCAGTGCCTTTTGATAAATTGATGTACGTACACATTGACATTATTGAATCTACAGAATTCAAGATGATGGCCAATTGTACCGTAATGGATGAGGAAGGAACGATTTTCATGGAAACAACAGGTGCAGCAGTGACAGTGTCTAAGCAGTTACAGTGGAACTAAAGCTATTTAAAGTAAAAAGTAGAAAGAAGATTTAGATGATCGCAATAATAGGCTCTTCAGGATTATTCCCAGGCTCTTCCACCAAGGAAGCGTTTTGGAGCAATCTTATGCAACAAAAAGACCTAACAGGTACAGCAAGCAAAGAGGACTTTGGAGCTGAACCAGACCTATTTTTCCAGTCTGAAAAAGGAGTGGTAGATAAATGTTATTCCTTAAGAGGTGGATACATTAGAGGCTTTAAATTTGACTCCACTGGTTATAAGCTAGACTCAAAATTTTTAGAAACACAAGATAAACTATATCAGTGGTCTTTGTTTGTTGCTAAAGAAGGGCTAAAGGATGCAGGATATTTAGACAAAGATGTATTGAAAAGATGCGGTGTCATCTTAGGAAATTTGTCTTTTCCTACCCTATCCTCACATAAGCAACTTTCAAATCTATACACGGATAATGTTGAGGAGCAGCTGCGAAAAATTCTAAAAGATGAATCTTTCGAGCTACCACATCATACACAAGAAAAAACTGAGCAGCAAATACTAGATTATACTCCATCTGGAATGGTGGCAGAAGCTTTAGGGCTAGGAGGTACACATTATGCTCTGGATGCTGCTTGTGCTACTTCTTTATACGCCATCAAACTGGCATGTGATGTATTAAATGCAGGCAAAGCGGATATGATGTTGGCGGGTGCAGTGTGTGCCTCTGACCAATTATTTATCCATATGGGCTTTTCTATATTCCATGCCTATTCTGCTTCGGACAAGAAGTTTGTTCCGCTGGATAAGGATTCTGCTGGATTGGTTTCTGCCGAAGGTGCAGGTATGGTCGTACTAAAGCGTTTGGAAGATGCGGAGAGAGATGGCGATAATATCTTGGGGGTGATTGGAGGTATTGGTTTATCCAATGATGGACAAGGAAAATTTCTTTTGAGTCCAAATCCGAAAGGACAGCAATTAGCATTTGAAAGAGCATATGCGCAATATAATACTGCGCCTGAAAACACAAGTTATCTTGAGTGCCACGCTACGGGTACACCTTTGGGAGATGTAACTGAGATAAATTCCATTTCCGACTTCTTTGCCAAATACAAGGCATTGCCTTTGCTGGGTTCTGTAAAGTCCAACATGGGTCACCTATTGACCGCTGCGGGCATGACTGGGCTACTCAAAGTATTGGCTGCTATTAAGCATGAAGTCATTCCACCGAATATCAATCTACAAGATCCTGTACAAGCAACCAATCAATGGATTAGTGATTCACAAATGATTACTACGCCTACGCTTTGGAAGAATGAGAAAAAGCAAGCGGGTATTAATTCTTTCGGATTTGGTGGAACGAATGCACATATGATAGTGCAGAATTATCAAACGAATAAGTATCCAGCGGAAGCTACAAAACAAAACGAAAAACTCGCATCTATGTCCATAATCGGTATGGATGCTCACTTTGGAGATTGCGATGGGCTAGAATCGTTTTCAGATACGATTTATTATGGGAAACAACACTTAAAACCTCTCCCTCCAAATAGATGGAAGGGCTTTGAAGAAAATAAAAATATCCTTTCTCAATTTGGACTACAGAACGGAGAAGTTCCTCCAGGAGCATACATAGAAGACTTTGAGATAGACCTCTTGAGGTATAAGATACAACCCAAGGAAGCGGAGACCTTAGAGCCGCAACAAGCACTCATCCTGAAAGTAGCAGATCAGGCGATAAAAGATGCAGGTTTAAGCCCTTCTAAAAATATCGCTGTATTGATTGCTATGGAGTCGGAACTCGCTATACATCATTATCTCGCAAGATGGGATATGTCTTGGCAGTTAGAGGAAGCCTTAGAAAAGAACAGTATCCAATTGGATGCAGCGCAAAAAGTAGACTTAGAAAAAGCCACAAGAGACAGTGTATATTATAGAGAAGGAGCACAAACCCCCTCGCAGCACACCAGTTTTGTAGGTAATATCATGGCCAGTAGAATTGCCGCCTTATGGGATTTCTCTGGGCCTGCTTTTACCGTTTCTTGCGCGGAACAATCTGTTTTCAAAGCCATCGACATTGCACAACTTATGCTGTCTAATGATGAAGTGGACGCCGTCGTTGTAGGAGGTGTAGATTTATCCGGGGGGCTTGAAAATGTACTCCTAAGAAATCAAAAAAATAAAGTCAATCAAAATCCAACGCCGAGTATTTCTCTTGAGCAATCCCAGCAAGGATGGATAGTAGGCGAAGGTGCTGGAGCAATAGTCTTATGCAAATCAGAGAATACTAAAGGCAAGAAAGTATATGCAACTTTAGATGGGGTATCTAACGCTCAAGCCATACAAAAAGATATTGGGTATATTGAATTAGCGTCTTCTGGTATCGCTCATGAATATAAAAAGGAAATTGAGTTCTTAAAATCTAACTCCAATACGCAAGCCATTGCATTAGGATCAGTAAAATCCAATGTTGGCCACACTTATGCGGCATCAGGTATTGCAGCTATCATAAAAACCGCATTGTGTGTTTCTGAACAGTTCATCCCGGCTATACCAAATTGGTCGGCGCCAAAGGAAGAATCTTACTTTGAACAAGCCAACTATTACTTCCCTACTGTTTCTCGACCTTGGATATTGAAAGATAATATCACGAAAAGAAAAGCTTTAGTGAATGATGGTCAAGGTAATATATTGCAAATCTCTGAGGCGGTTTCGACAAGCGTAAAGCGAGCTCAAATACGACGCAAGGAGTTTGGCTCCTTATTTATCCTAAAAGGAACATCAAATAAAGAATTGCTTCATCAAATATCGGCCTTAGAAATTGCATTGGAGTCCAAAACAGACCTAGCAGATATTGCAGCCACCTTCTATAAGGCATCCAAAACTAAAGATGGCTTTACACTTGTCTTGGTCTCTAAGACTAGAAAAGAACTAGCTAACGAAATTGCATTTTTCAAAAGTAGATTTCAAAATAGTCTTGCAGAGAACTTGACTATAAAGACTCCTAAAGGAAGTTACTTCACCAATGCCCCCATAGGGCAAAAGGGTAAGGTCGCATTTGTTTATCCAGGATCTTCCACTGCCTACACAGGATTAGGAAGAAATCTGTTTAGAGCATTTCCACAATTACATAAATATTACGAGGATAAATTAGGGTCTTTAGATCATTTTATATGGTCGGATTTTCTTTATCCTAGACAAATCAGAAAGGGTGATACACCACCTTCTATACAGAGTCATGCCATAGCAATGATGTCTGTCGGAGTGTTCCATTCTGCCTTATATACCCACGTGCTCAGAGACATGCTAGACTGCAAGCCAGAGATAGCGCTTGGTTATAGTATGGGTGAATGTAGTAGCATGTGGTATTCCCTAGGCATCTGGGATCCTAATAACTCTAGCCATTTTCAGAGTTCTCCTATCTTCCAAGATAGATTTGCAGGTGACTTGATAAATCTAGCTGAGCATTGGGGGGTGAGTTCTGAAGAGGCCAAGGCAAATTGGGTAAGTCTAATTTTAATGACCTCAAAAGAAAAGGTAACACCATTATTATCTACTTATCCTAGTGTATATTTGAGTTTTATCAATTCTCCGAGTGAAGTTATTATATCTGGCAACAAGGATACCTGTTATAAAATAGCGAGGATCTTAGGCTGCCAATCCATGCCGCTGCCCTTCCAAAATGTAATTCATCATGACTTTTGCAGAGCGGAGGAGGAAGGTCTATGGGCTATGCATAATTTCACTGTACATGAAAAACCAAATATTCAATTTTACTCGAGTGTTCAGAATGATTACTTACCACTGGTAAGTGAAAAGATTGCACACAATTCTACGGAAGTATGTTGTCGTCCAGTGAATTTTCCAGCCAGTGTAGAAAAAGTTTATCAAGACGGTGCGCGCATTTTTATTGAATTGGGAGCTAATGCTACTTGCACAGGATGGATAGGACAAATCCTAAAAGACAAAGAACATCTTGCCTTAAGCATGGACATCAAAGGTAAGCATATTTCAGACACTCTTACTTCTGCAGTCTCCATGTTGACTTCACATCATGTATCGCTAGACTTACAGACCTTATTCGTAACTGAAGAAGTAACGAGTAAAGAAAAAAGCTTTTACAAGAAGATAAATTTAGGAGGGAAACGAATCTCCTCTATATTTAATGAATCATCCTTAGTTGCTTTGTTTGAAAAAGTAAAGGTAAAAGAAAAGGAATTGGTTTTGGAACATGCAGATGCTAGCAGTGCTTTTAGCCATGCAGACCCCATTTTCACGCCTTCAAATCCTTTACAAAACGAGCCATCTAATAGTATAAAAATTAGAAAGAAAAATATGAGCTTAGATACTTTATCTACTGCCCCGTCTACTACCAGTAGTAACAAACTTGGGGAAAACGGATTACGCTTACAAGATTTTGAAAATGGAGAACAGCTTCAAGGCAAAAACATTGTGTTTAGCCAAGCGGACTTAGAAGAATTTGCGGAAGGAAAAATTGCAAATGTTTTTGGTCAAGAATACAGTATCATTGATTCTTATTCTAGACGCGTGATGCTTCCAAAGTATCCTTACTTACTCGTCAGTAGAGTGACAGGCCTCCATGGAAAGCGAGGTGAATTTGTACCCTCTACTATGCAAACTGAATATGACATCCCATATAATGCATGGTTTACCACAGACCGCCAGATTCCTTGGGCCGTATCGGTAGAGTCAGGCCAGTGTGATTTACTTCTCATTTCATATCTAGGTATCGACTTTGAAAATAAAGGAAAATTAGTCTACCGTCTATTGGACTGTACATTAACTTTTGTAGATGACTTACCCTTCGAAGGTCAGACCTTGCGCTATGACATTTCTATCAACTCTTTTGTCCGTAATGGAGAGAACCTTTTGTTCTTCTTTAGCTACCGATGCTATGTAGAAGACAGACTGGTTTTGAAAATGGATAATGGTTGTGCAGGTTTCTTCAGTGATGAACAGTTGGAAGAAGGAAACGGTGTAGTCTACTCTGAAGACGAGAAGACAAAAAGAAAGGAAGCAAAGAAGAGACACTTCACTCCTTTACTCAATACACATAAGACACAATTCTCAAAAGCAGACTTACAGCACTTAATTAATGGGCAACCAGAACTGTGCTTCGATGACGAGTCTTACTTCCCGAATGGCAGAAATCCATCTCTATCTCTTCCACCGGAAAAGATATTGATGATAGACAGAATTACCTCTGTTGATCTTAGGGGAGGTGCTTACGGACTAGGAAGCATTGTGGCTGAAAAAGACCTGCATCCGGATGACTGGTATTTTCCATGTCACTTCAGAGACGATGAAGTTTTGGCAGGATCTCTACAAGCAGAAGGTGGAGGAAACCTTTTGAGATTTTTTATGCTTCTCTTGGGTTTACAGCGCCTAACAAAAGACGCACGCTACCAACCGATCTTCGATCTTCCTCAAAAGGTAAGATGTAGAAAGCAGGTCACGCCTAAGGATACCAAATTAATTTACAAGCTAGAAATCAAAGAAATTGGTCTTATTCCAAATCCATATGTAATTGGAGATTTAGAGATTATTTCTGACGGAGTGGTCACGGTACACTTTGAGAATCTTGGTTTACAATTACGAGAAAAAGACAACCCGAAATATTTAGAAACTACCAATGGCATTGCGATATCTAGTAGATCAGAGGGTGCTTTGATGAACGAAGAAGACATTACTACCTTTGCCTTAGATGATTTATCTAAGTGCTTTGGTCCTGACTTCGCGGTATATGATGGCAGGACAGTTTCTCGTCAGCCAAATACAGACTTACAAGTTATTTCTAGAGTACTAAAGATTGATGGACAGCGTGGTGACTTCACGAAGCCATCTACAATCTGGGCAGAATATGATGTGCCTACAAATGCTTGGTACTATGAGCAAAACGCAACAGTCACTATGCCCTACTCTATCCTTATGGAAGTAGCGCTTCAACCTTGCGGATTGCTAGGTGCTTATTTAGGTTCCACGCTTCAATTTGCGGCTAAGAATTTATTTTTCAGAAATCTCGATGGTGAAGGAGAAATGTTTGACCTGCCTACTGGAACAGACTTCAGAGGAAAGACGATACATAATAAATCTGTTCTCGTTTCTTCTGTTGCCTTAGGCGGTACAGTTCTTCAAAACTATACCTTCGAGTTATCCATAGATGGACATGTTTTCTATAAAGGAAAATCGTCCTTTGGTTTCTTCCCTGCAGATGCCTTAGCTTCTCAAGTAGGTTTAGACAATGGTAAAGAGGTAGCTTCTTGGTTGGAGCAGAATAACATTCCAGCTAACCAATACATGCAAGTCAAACTAGATTCCTTGTATGGTAAGATGAAACTATTTAAGGCGCCAACTGACAAACCACATTACCGCTTATCGGGTGATCAATTACGCTTAATAGACACGCTCAAAATAGCGAAGAATCAAGGGGAGTACGGAAAGGGCTACGTCCATGCGACTAAGTTCATGAAAACTTACGATTGGTTCTTTACTTGCCACTTTTACCAAGATCCAGTAATGCCTGGCTCCCTTGGTGTAGAAGCGATTCTACAAGCGATTCAGACCTTTGCCCTACAGCAAGACTTAGGTAAAGACATCAGGTCTCCTAAATTTGTGCAGCTGGCGAATCATAAAACCAATTGGAAATATCGCGGTCAGATTTTATTGCCCGTAAAGGAGATGCATTTGGAAGTACACTTCAAGTCCATAGAAAAACAAAACAATCAAGTTGTACTGGTTGCGAATGCCTATTTATGGAATGGCAAGATGCGAATTTACCATGTGACTGATTTGGCGCTTGCAATTCAAGAAGCGTAAATAATTATAAATTATAAATGGTAAATTATAAACGACAAGATGTAAGATGCTAGATACTAGATACTAGATACTAGATACTAGACGCTAGATGCTAGGTGCTAGATGCTAGGTGCTAGGCGCTAGATGCTAGATGCTAGATGCTAGATGCTAGATGCTAGGTCTTCAATTTATAAAATAAATATAACCCCAGAGGGGTGAAACTATTATAGCCTCATAAAGGCAAAATTTTTTCAAAACCCCAGAGGGGTGATATTATTATGCAGAACATGAATTTAGAATTTCAAGGAAATACGAAACCTTTATATTGGCAAGGATCGCCACGTGAAATGGCATTCACCATAGAAGAGATAAAAGAGAAATTAAGTCAGACACATCTGCCATGCTACGTGATGAAAGATTTTAGAGGACGGATTGGCGTGAGCAACGGCGGCGCATTAGTCGCAGAAGGCAGAGGTCTTGAGGTACTTGCTACGGTGCAGGCCTTGCCCGCGGAACAATTAGGGGACCCAAGTTTCTTAGCGGACTATAAATTAGACAGGGCTTACAAAACAGGTGCGATGGCGAATGGTATTGCGTCTGCAGATTTGGTAGTAGCCATAGGGCAAAAAAATATGTTGGGTTCTTTTGGTGCGGCGGGTCTTGTGCCGGCTCGTATCCTTGAAGCTATCAAACAAATACAAAGGGAGTTGCCTACGCAATCCTATGCCTGCAATCTTATTCATAGTCCAGTAGAAGCAGCCTTGGAATCTGGCGCTGTTCAGTTATTTTTGGAGAACAATATACGTGTAGTAGAGGCCTCTGCATATCTCGGTCTAACAGAACATATTGTACATTATCGTGCCGCGGGCCTAAGCCAAGACGCAGAAGGAAATACACACATTCAGAATCGTGTGCTTGCTAAAATATCTCGTACCGAGGTAGCGACGCACTTTATGAAACCCGCGCCAAAAGCGATGCTTGACGCGCTTGTAGCAAAGAACAAAATTACCGCACTTCAAGCCCAATTGGCCGCGGAGATCCCTATGGCAGATGACATCACTGTGGAAGCCGATTCTGGTGGACATACGGATAATCGTACACTCGTGGCGCTGCTACCGACCATCATCAAACTGCGGGATGAACTACAACAAGTATATCAATATAAGCAAGCGATTCGTATTGGAGCTGCGGGGGGAATTTCTACTCCAGCCTCTGCACTTGCTGCTTTTATGATGGGTGCAGCATACATCGTGACTGGTTCTGTCAATCAAGCTTGTGTGGAAGCAGGCACTTCCGAACATGTACGCAAATTGCTGCAGACTGTCGCCTCTACTGACGTCATGATGGCTCCTGCCTCTGACATGTTCGAGATGGGAGTAGAACTCCAAGTACTCAAGCGCGGCACCTTATTCGGTCCACGTGCCAAAAAATTATACGAATATTATAAACTGTATAAATCTATTGACGAGATCCCTACTGCTGAGCGTGAAAAATTAGAAAAGCAAGTTTTCAAAAAACCGCTTGAAGAAATATGGCAGATGTGCATTGAGTTTTTCCAAGAGCGCGATCCAGAACAGATCGCAAGAGCCAAGGACAATCCTCATCGCAAGATGGCACTTATCTTTAGATGGTATCTAGGCCTCTCCTCTAACTGGGCCAACGCAGGTACCAAAGACCGTGTCCCTGACATGCAGATCTGGTGCGGCCCTGCTATGGGTGCATTCAATGACTGGGTACGCGGGACCTACCTGGAGCATTACCAAAATAGAACAGTAGCGGATGTTGGTGAGCACATTATGCAAGGTGCAGCTTATCTGTACCGTATCCAATCTCTGAAGATGCAAGGGGTTGTTTTCCCAAGCACATTGGAGCAGTATGTTCCTGTTAGGAAGGAGGAAATGGAATTAGTTTGATGTGCAAAAGCACAGGACTTAGGATTTAGGATTTAGGATTTAGGATTTAGTTTTGTAATTATAAATTTAATTTTGCTAAGTCCTAATACCTAACGCCTAATACCTTCTTTTTAATTGATAATTAATAATTGATTCTGGGCGATCTCAAGCCTTCACTCCTGCCCACCCATTTGAGCCAGGCTATGCAGGACTACGCGTTCGCTTCGGTGCTACGCACATCCCACTATGGTGGGATTCCTTTCTATCCTTATCGCGTTATTCTTTTTAACAACTTTATTAGAACTTAATTGGAATCTATTATTTCAGGATTCTCAAAAAAGGAGAAGTAATGTTATCTTATAAATAGATTTCAATTTTCTTATCTTACCTTTAAGAGTGCAAAATAAACGTTTCATAGCGCAGACCACTTAACGAATATTGCAATAATTCAGTTGGGTTAAGTATATTTTAGAAAAATTAAATTCATGGAAGATACTTACAAATGGAAATTTGGAACAGGTCTAGGCCTATTCACTTTAACCGTTGGCCTTAGTATTTTTTTAATTTGGTGGGGCGCTAGAGCTATGTATGCGCACGAAATGTACATCATGCAAGAATTAGGCTTCGTTTGGATTTTAATTTCTATCCCTATTGCAACGATTGGCCTTATATTGAACATCATATATTTAGTCAAAAACTACAGAACACATTTACAAAAGGCCTTACTAGGGATCGGCATTATCCTTTTAAATATCCCAACTGTGTATTGGATTTTAGATAAATATTCCGACATTAATCAGCGAGTCTACCTGCAGATATATAATGATAGCTTGCATGACTTGACAAGGCTTACATTAACAAGTGATTATTTTGAAAAGGAGATTGGAGCGCTGAAGGCCAATTCATCTAAAGTTTTTTATTTCTATCCAGAATATATTGACAAAAATAGCGCAGGAAGCCCACCACCTTCGAAACCGGTTTTGCTCACCATACAAAGCAAGGACCATAATCTCACAAAACAAATAGACATACCCAATTATGAAAAAGGTCATTGTGGCAATATTTATATAGACAAAAATTACAGTCTATTACATCGTTGAGAATGAAATTACCCATGTGCAGATATATCGAATAGCTTAATTTTTCAAGCTAAAAAAATAATCCATTAATAATTAACTTTACTACTTTAATATCTCTAATTATAGGTATAAGTCAAACTATATCAAATCAAGCAAAAATCAACATCATGAATAGAGCCATTATAGATTTAATCATAGGCATCTTAGCGATCGGAACATTAGTGTATAGTTTCACCACCTCCGATGAAACGGGGAGAATATTCGGTTTTACAGTAAACATTTGGGTCTATAGAGCATTCTGGGCCGCAATAAGTACATTTTGCATTTTGGCCTATCTAAAAAAATCTAAACACGCAAAGAAATAGCCTTTATAAGAGGACTTTAAAATTTGCATTAAGTATTTATTTTGATTGGAAAGTAGCCTTTAGAATTGGTACTTTTGTGGCTGATTCAGCTACAATTGAGGCAATCATAAAAACAGTATCACGTACATGAAATTAGGCTATGTAGGAAATTATAATTCCTATAATGAAAATATACTTCGTTTGTATCAGTTCGATAAAAATGAAGCTATCCAATTTAGAAATCTTATCCTTGAGGTAATCGTCAAAAGAAAACAACAATTAGATTTGTCAAAAGTCGAATTTATCGAACCTAGTGAATACAATTTGATATTAGGTTTGTACAAGTCTGATGAAGGTATACTTAGCAAAGACAATAAAAACTTTATTTGTGCGCTCACGATGGAGGGTTTCATAAATATGTTGAAACTACTAGAGCCATTCTGTTTGAAAGAAACAAAGGCCTATCAATATTTGTATGATCTGGATAATCCTACTGACTTTTTGTTTTCTCCAGTGGGGACGTGACAACTTTTCGGGTGAGGGATCAAAACGATATAAGGGGGCTAGTCAGTAGTGTGAATCCGTCTATCAGGTAGCTGAAAGAGGTACGAGAGAAGATGCATGATAGACTTGGATGAACCTATTGAATAGTGCCCGCATACAAGTGGAGAGCCCGACCTGGAGATTCGCTTTTTCGGCGAAT
>CAKZVJ010000045.1 GCA_937923345.1 uncultured Saprospiraceae bacterium | reverse complement strand
TATCGTTTACAAACATAGAAGCGGGGGGGAACTTAAGTCCTGAGCTCAATGCAAATTTAGAGAGTGCGTCATCACTCTACTATTTTGACAACTAATAAGAAATAAAAATCAATTCGATAAACCTCTTAGAAGTAGTTCGGTGTAATACTGGGCTACTTCTTTTTTTTGTGTGTGTATTAGCCTTAGTTTTTTTGACTAGTTTTGTTTGCCAAGACTTGATGAAATAAAGATGTGTAAATGGAAGGAATTGATGTTGAAAATTTATGTTTAAATCTGTTCCCCGTTCGTCTATGTCTGTTTTAATAAATATAAAAATATAGAAGGTTCATCAACGGCTCCCTGTTCGCCAAGGTTTATCAAAAAAATAAAAAATACCCCGTCAGTCGATGGCTGAAGCCATCGATTCTATACGCTCATCTAAGTTGTCGTAAAAATTGAACCCAGTAAAGACAAATGTATCAACCCAAGAACCCACACAAAAAAATCCCCCCGTGTGAGCGATAGTAAGGGCAGCTGCGATAGCAGCTGGTCACGACTGAAATGAAATGGAAGCTCGGGACGGACACCCCTGCATAGCGCGACAGTGAGCGACACCCTTTTCGGTGGAGGTCAGTGGCACACCCCGAAAAACAATTAACTTTTTTACGAAACGAACAAGGTTTACAGCAAAGATCCCGTCAGAGTAATATGCTTAGCGTTTATAATTTATAATTCACCATTTATAATTAATTACCTCCTCGGTACCTGAATAAAATACTCCTTCCTTCCAGACATCGTAATCTTGCTATCCAACAACCAGGGATTGTAGACCTTCAAGAGGCGATAGGAAATACCATTGTTAAGCGCCACATTTTTGACGTCGAGTATACCCTCTTCTTTGTAGCTGATATTGACCATGTCAGAGTAAGGCGCATACTTTTGAGACTCATCAATCTGAAAACCAAAACGCGTGGGATCACTCAAGATAGACTTGAGCGCGAGGATACGAAACACATAACGACCCGTCTCCTCATTGAGATTGATATCATAGTAAGAGTTCATGCCTTGCTGAGAAAGATTTTCCGAAATCCTGCGACTACCCGCATTGTACGCAGCAGCAGCCAAAGTCCATGAACCCAATTTATTTTTTTGCCTTTTGAGATATTTACAAGCTGCTCGAGTAGACTTTTCTAAATGGTATCGTTCGTCAACTTCGTCATTTATTTCTAGGCCATACTCCTTACCAGTAGATTTTAGAAACTGCCAAAAACCTTTGGCACCCGCACTAGAAGTAGCATTGCGCAATCCACTCTCCGCTACCGCCAAATATTTGAAATCATCCGGCACGCCCTCTTCGGCGAGGATGCGCTCGATCACTGGGAAGAAACGATTAGACAATTTTATATTCTGCACCGTAGCACTATGCCAATAGCTATTGACCAACAGCTCACGATCCAGTCGCTCACGCACATCAAATATCTCCGTGGGCACCTTCTCCCCCGCAAAGTAAAAATTGTTGTCTAGGGTAATCGCCTTGATGACCTGAGGCAAATTTTGGGACACACTGTTCGATGCTGCGGTATGCTCTTTCGCGGCTACCGTCTCCACATCTGGATTACTATAGGAAGACAGCACTGCAGTAGAGAAAAATGCGCCCAAGCTAATGGCGAGGATGGATATGTATTTGATCATAAGAAGTATGTGTATTTTATTTGACTACCTTATCTGCTAGTATAGCATCTAATGTAGCGATATATGTATGTAACCCAATTAGTTACTACTTTATTATTTATGATGAAGTAATATTATTTTACGTTTTCAAACCAAAAAATGGTACGCAATCAGCGATAAAATTAGTTTGTAGTAAAATACGGCTAAGGGAGGCTATTCCAATACTAGAATAGGATTATACTTTTCTAGGTCTTTTGAAGATAGGCACCGTAGAGCAAGGCTCTCCATACATGATGCTCTGCGCATAGGGTTTTAACTTCTCCGTGATCTCCATATAGGCTAGCGTCGGTACCGGTAGATTGCTGCATCCTTTGATTACTATACGCTTATCTTGATACTGCGCGTAGTCCATCTCCTTGAGCAACTGCTTGTAGTAGTAAGTATAGTATTCCGCCTTGGTCCCTTGAAACAAATCCGTGGCGATACCAGTGCAGTAAGAACTCACGAGCATATATGCCCAGGTAGGTATGATGGCATCAACCGAGCAAAATAAGGTAACTATTTTACCATCGTACTGCTGCCAATCGTGCTCTTTCAAAGCGGCCCTAAAGTCTTTCTCCTTTAGAATCATTTCTTGAAACAGGTATCCCTTCAGGTCGAAGCCTACGACCTCGTTCTTCGGGAAGTACTCTTCCAGATTGATAGTGATGATTCCACTATTGGCTACTCGATTGACTAATGGTTTATCCATTGATATTACTTACTCTTCTTCTTTTGATGCGGTATCCTGGAATGCCTCCAAGTCAGCTATGGTAGCTGCCAAATCAGCAGCCTCTATTTCAAAACGCTCTTCATCCGTATCTGGTTCTCCAGCATTCCCTTGGACAGGGTGTACTTCCTCGATTGGAGCCGCTTCCCCGATTACATTTTCTGGAGTGGCGAAGTCCTTTAATTTCGGCAAATCGTCTATAGACTTCAGGCCAAAATAATCCATAAAGCGATCGTTCGTTCCGTATAACAGAGGTTTACCAGGTCCGTCACTACGGCCTACTATTTCTACGATTTCTTTTTCTAATAACTTCTGTAGACTATAGTCCGCACTTACCCCTCTGATCTTTTCCATTTCAGGCTTCGAAACAGGCTGTTTATACGCGATAATACTCAAAGTCTCAATGGCAGCACGGCTTAGTCTCTTCTTAGTCGTTAGCTTTAGATAAGCCCCTACTGTGTTATGAAAAGCAGGCTTCGTCAAAAACTGAAACCCATTCGAAATCTCTACCAATTCCATCGCGAATTCTGCCTCCTGGTATTTCGCCTGCAAAGCTTCAATAGCTTCCTTTATTTGCGGAGCCTTGAATTCTGCCTCCATGGCAGTCTCCAAACTGATTTTGATGTCTTTAGCGCTGATAGGCTTTTCTGCCACGAATATCAAACTCTCTATATGCTGTGCTAGCAAGTCCATAATGTTATTATTTATGAATGGCGAAGTTACTAATTACTAATTGCACTTAGCAGATAATTGTGCAATATATAAGTCACTATTTACAAGCTTCTGATAGCCCTTAGTATTGAATTGCAGATTTTGACTTTCAGACGCATCGCGATTTAAATAATGCATCATCCCTAGGTAGCCACCCACTTCATAGAGCACATCCACTAGACACTCACAATCTATAGCATTATCAGGGTCCCTTTGACAATCAGCCACACTCCTTTGTTGCACCTTTACTATTTGCTTTTCGGTAGGCTTCACAAAGTGTATTTCACTGATCCGAGGATTATTGGGTAGGTACTTCACCATGTATTCATCACCATCTTGGATCGCATAGTTATTATTGCCAGAGTGAATCCGAAACACCTCTTGATTGACCACATAGTTATAGGTGAATTTGTTATTGCCGAAGGTGAATATTCTAGCTTTAGTAAACAAGCCTTTTTTCTCCAATTCAGCCATGGCCACATCATCCTTCGCATTATACCAGTCCGACCTAAATAATAATACGGTAGCTATGACTATAGCCACTACCAGAGCGGCCACAAACATCAAGGATTGCATACTCATCTTCTTGCGCTCTTTTTTGCGTGCCGCATTGAGAGGAGTCTTGACTTCCTCATTGATTTCCATCGTATATTCAAAGTGGTCATCATGCCTGATGATGTTGAGTTCGATCAGCTCCTCATCTATAAACAAAGAGTACTGCTTCGATTCCAATACCTTAAAGTCTATGCTGGTTATCTTACCATTCACGTGGATCAGTACATGCCCCGTTCTAGCACCATGCAGCAGCCCCACCTTATGGATTTTACCCCTTTGGTCCAGATGATTCCAGTGAAATTGTTTCATGCCCATTCTAGCACAGACTTAATGAATAGTAGACAACTTGTTATATATAAAACGTAACTTAAGGCCAATCGTTAAAAAAAATGTAATCAGATGATGGATTCCACAGAAAAAAAGGCACTTATTGCTAAAATTAACGAAAAGATAGCACTCGCCGAAAAGGAAATAGCCCATTTAGAAGATGCCACCAAGCCCATCTCCCCGGAGAATTCTATCGGTCGGGTATCTCGTATGGACGCCATCAATAACAAGAGTGTCGCAGAAGCCGCTCTGCGTTCTTCCAAAAAGAAGCTCAATAAATTACGCCTAGCCCTTACTAAAATAGATGACCCAGGTTTCGGAATTTGTAAAATGTGTAACCGCCCTATACCCGCACCAAGACTTATGTTCATGCCAGAGAGTACCCGATGTGTGAATTGTGCAGATAGACGCTGAAAAGAATTATAAATGATGAACTCAGCTTTCATGTGTTCCTTATTGTTGCAACATATGGAGGTTCATTTTTGGGCGCTTCCATCATAGTTTGCCTAAAAGGGCAAGCTATGATGGAAACCCGTCATCCGCTTGTATTCAGTAAGCTATCTGGATATTCAGGATAGTCGCTGCTAGTATTCGCTCCACCGCTCATCCGTTGCATCTCCTTCCTTCATTATCCATCTATCTTACCTCATATCGCTTCTACCGGGAGCGCATTTATGCAGTATTGTTCTGATATAGATTTTGAAACGACCAATGACAAAGAAGGCGATGAAGCACCCTATCAAGATTTGCATTCTCAGATGTAATTGGCATAAATATGCTATGGTTTCAAAAATTCATATATATTTTCAATTTTTTTTTATTATTTTTAAAGATAGGATGCATTGATGTTCAGTGTGTTATTCCATGTGCACACATAGTTTTTCAATTTAATTGATTCAAGGGGTTGTAGAAACGAATAATTCATCATATATTTGCGTCCCCTTAGGAAAAGGCTTTAACAGCCATAATTTATAAGGAATTATATAAGGCAATCATAGGATTGCTTATCTATATAAAAAGTTCATTGACAATAAGGAGAGATAGAGAATAGAAAAGATAACAGAATTAATTTTGAGTTTGAATACGGGAGTTGAGGGAGAGTGAGTAAAATGATTTTTATGTCTTTGGTTGGG
>CAKZVJ010000044.1 GCA_937923345.1 uncultured Saprospiraceae bacterium | reverse complement strand
GAAATAATAATCCCGCTGATTGACGTTTGAGCGACTAGCTGAAAGACAAAAAATAGAAGTAAAACTATAGCTATTGGATTGAACCAATTTGCAGTCAGTAGCCAGTAGTAAATAGTAGACAAAATCAGGTAGCATTCTGGTACCAAAAAAATTAATTTCTTTTTGCGCAAGGCTGCCAAATTTAGATTATCGTTTCACTCAAATATAAGTATCCATACCCAAAAGACAATTAATAATTACTGCATAATATAAAGCTGAAGCTAAGTTTTTATTATACGAAAAATCTTGAAGTAAAACTATATGCTCGAAACAATTCCGTCAGATGCTAATATCAGTGCGATAAGGGTAGTAGCCAGATCACGATGGATGCGCGGAAGTGTGCCTGGGCTCATCGGGAGAGTGCATAGCACCGAGCTGAATAGCGAGTGGCGGATGGCCTGACCCGAGGTGGCATGGCAAGGAGGCGGAGCAGCGAGGGGATCGCCCAAGACATCCATGAAAAGATCAGACTCAACAAAAAAAGACCCTCACTAAAAACTAGCGAAGGCCCTTTATTTATTTTAAGATGCGGTGGTGCTAAATCTTACGCTCCACACATCAAACAATCTGGATCATCTAGCGAACAAATCTGTGGCTCCGTCTTGACCGCAGTAGCTGTCTCTGTACCTCCTTGCGCTTTCATAATCACTCCATCATTCAAGTTCTCGTTTGCCTTGTGCGACTTTCTTAACTCCTCACTAACGGTGAACTTAATCGGATCCACTGCAGCTTTAGAACGCAAGTAATACATACCCGTCTTCAATCCTTTCTCCCATCCGTAGAAGTGCATAGAAGTAAGCTTACCGAAGTTTGGATTCTCTACGAAGAGGTTCAAACTCTGAGATTGGCAAATGAATGCGCCTCTGTCCGCTGACATATCTATCAGTACTTTCTGGCTCAATTCGTAAGCCGTCTTGTACATGTCTTTCAACTCCTGTGGGATATCCTGAATATTTTGGATAGACCCATTGTTGACCATCAACTGCTGCTTCATATTATCATCCCAAAGACCAAGACTAATCAAGTCTTTTAGTAAGTGCTTGTTGACGATGATGTACTCACCAGACAATGTTCTACGGGTATAGATATTTGCGGTGTATGGCTCAAAACATTCGTTGTTACCCAAGATCTGCGAAGTAGATGCAGTAGGCATTGGCGCCAATAGTAAACTGTTGCGTACGCCGTGCTTCTTGATTCTAGCTTTAAGGTCTGACCAATCCCAAAGATCTGTTGGTGTTACACCCCACATATCATACTGCAACTGACCTTTGCTAACTGGAGAACCTTTGTAGGTCTCGTATGCGCCATTCTTTTCTGCTAATGCATTAGACTCCTCTAAAGCACCATAGTAAATCGTCTCAAAGATCTGCTTATTAAGTGCTCTGGCCTCATCACTATCGAATGGATGTCCCATCATGATGAACGCATCCGCTAATCCCTGTACACCGATACCAATCGGACGGTGACGCATATTACTGTTCTTTGCTTCTGGAACTGGGTAGTAGTTCACGTCGATAATCTTGTTGAGATTGCGCGTTACTATTCTAGAGATCTTTCTCAGTTTTTCGAAGTCAAACTTCTTGTCTTCTACAAACTTTGGTAGAGAGATGGACGCTAGATTACACACTGCTACTTCATCCTTAGAAGTGTACTCCATGATCTCCGTACATAGGTTACTAGACCTAATCGTACCCAAGTTCATCTGGTTGCTCTTCTTGTTTGCCGCATCTTTATATAAGATGTATGGCGTGCCTGTTTCTATTTGGCTTTCTAGAATCGCAAACCAAAGCTCTTGCGCTTTGATGGTCTTCTTTGCTTTTCCTTCTTTTTCGTACTTGTGGTACAGGGCTTCAAACTCTCCACCGTATGAATCGTATAGTCCAGGGCATTCGCTCGGATCAAACAACGACCATTCTGCATCAGCCTTCACGCGTTCCATGAATAAATCTGGCATCCACATCGCATAAAACAAATCTCTAGCTCTACGCTCTTCTGCACCGTGATTTTTCTTCAAGTCCAAGAAGTCTTGGATGTCCGGATGCCATGGCTCCAAGTATACGGCGAAAGCCCCTTTACGCTTTCCACCCCCTTGATCTACGTAGCGAGCGGTATCGTTGAATACTTTCAGCATCGGAACGATTCCGTTACTTGTTCCTCCTGTTCCTTTTATGTATGCGCCTTGTGCGCGTACGTTGTGTATGCTCAAGCCTATACCTCCTGCAGACTGTGAAATCTTGGCACATCTGGTCAAAGTCTCAAAGATACCCGAGATACTATCCTCCGTAGTGGATAGCAAAAAGCAAGAAGACAATTGCGGCTTTGGTGTACCTGCGTTGAACAAGGTAGGCGTTGCGTGGATGAACCACTTCTCAGACATCAAGTCATAGGTCTCAATGGCAGCGTCAATGTCTTCTCCATGGATTCCAATAGCTGCTCTCATCAACATATGCTGAGGGCGTTCTACTACTTTTCCTTCTGCACGTAACAAATATGATCGTTCAAGGGTCTTGAATCCGAAGTAGTCGAAATTAGTATCTCTGTCATAAATCATGGCAGAGTCCAATCTATCCTTGTTCTTTTTTATGATCTGGAAAGTCTCCTCTCCTATCAAGCCTGCTTTTTGACCTGTCTTTGGATCTATGTATTCGTACAGCTTTTTCATAGACTTGTAGAAAGACTTGTCTGTACTTTTGTGCAAATTCGATATCGCTATTCTTGCTGCCAGCAACGAATAATCTGGATGGTCAGTCGCCATGGTGGCTGCTGTTTCTGCCGCCAGGTTATCCAACTCCGATGTAGTTACTCCATCGTATAAACCTTGGATTACTTTCTTGGTAATCGCTAAATGGTTTACAAAATTCAAGTCTAGGCCGTAGCATAGCTTCTTGATACGGGCTGTAATCTTATCAAATGAAACGCCCTCTCTTTTTCCTCCTCTTTTTATTACTTCCATAGTGTGTAATTGTTAATGGTATTATATAAATAGATGTAATCAGTCATAATCAGTACATTTTAAAAATCTTCGTCTAAAGAGAATTTTTGACTTGCTCGGTCAGCCATTACGCCAGCCTTTTGGTAGTCTCCTACTCTCTTTTCAAAGAAATTCGTCTTGCCTTGTAGGGAAATCATATCCATCCAATCGAATGGATTTTCAGTGTTGAAGTGACGTGGAAGGTTCAGTGCCACTAAGAGTCTGTCTGCGACAAATTCTATGTATTGACACATAGAATCAGCGTTCATACCTATAAGACGTACAGGTAAGGCGTCAGACACAAATTCTTTCTCAATTTCAACTGCATTTAAGATAATTCCCTCGATAACACCCGGTTTTAACTTATTGATAACATGGTCGTTATACAAAAGACAGGCAAAATCGCAGTGCATTCCTTCATCGCGCGATATCAACTCGTTAGAAAACGTCAATCCTGGCATCAATCCACGCTTTTTGAGCCAAAATATGGAGCAAAATGAGCCTGAGAAGAAAATCCCCTCTACTGCTGCAAAGGCAATCAAGCGCTCCGCAAAGCTTCCGTTGTCAATCCAACGAAGTGCCCAGTCCGCTTTCTTCTTCACGCAATCCATCGTCTCGATAGCGTTGAATAGTCTGTCTTTCTCTGCGTTATCCTTGATGTAAGTATCAATCAATAAGGAGTAAGTCTCGGAATGTATATTTTCCATCATAATTTGGAAACCATAGAAGAATTTAGCTTCTGTATATTGTACTTCCGAAACGAAGTTTTCTGCCAGGTTCTCGTTTACAATCCCATCACTGGCGGCAAAAAATGCCAGTACATGCTTGATGAAATGTCTTTCATCGTCTTTTAGATTTTCCCAATGGACCAGATCCGTTGATAAGTCAATCTCTTCCGCAGTCCAGATACAAGCCTCAGATGCTTTGTACCACTTCCAAATATCTTTGTGTTGTATCGGGAACAATACAAAGCGATTCGGATTATCTTGCAGGATAGGTTCAATGTTGTTTGTCATGCGTTCGTTAGTGTTTAAAAAGTAGTTCAATAATGTTCAGCTATAGAGTCAGCAATGACCCACTTGCTTTGAAACAAGACAGCGTAAACTCGAGGAGAAATAGGGTTCTCTTGCTTATAAATATTTGTAGTGCCAGAAAGGATGCGCTCTAGTAATAGAGCTTAAATCTGGCGTTTAATTTTTGCACTTAATTTTGCCGTCGTGTGAAAACAAAGATAGCTAAAATATAGAGTATTTTTTTAATGTAAGTTATCCACAAAATGTGGATAAGCTTCTCAAGAAGCTGATTTTTAGCAAATTATAACTTACATATATTTTTTGCTAATGTGGATAAGCACCCCTTCAATCGAGCTCAAAGTGTAAGCAAAATACTTACAAGCAGCCCGCTATAATCCTTTGAAAGCCAATAAATAGTCCCGCCTTCTGAGACACGTGCAAGTCTTGTTTGACGCTATACTCAAAAAATATCAGCCCTCTAAACGCGTCAAATTTTGCAAAATATTTAAGTAAAAATTCTGTCAGCTTTGAGACCTACCACGCTGCACACAAACGCCAAGATGCAGCTTAAAATAATCTCCGTCTTCTAAAGAACCAAGCCAAAAGCAAACTCACTATTACAGAGAAAACGATGATAAAGTAAAATGAATATTCACTATTCTTGAAAGGCAAAGGAACGTTCATTCCATACAGACTGGCGACCAAGGTAGGTACCATCAAGATGATGGTGATTAAGGTCAATCTCTGAATCACCATATTCAGATTATTAGATATTATAGACGCATAGGCCTCCATCGTCCCATTTAAGATGTTGGTATAGACATTTGACATTTCGAGCGCTTGCCCATTATCGATGATGATATCCTCAAATAAATCCGTCAATACCTCATCGTTTCGAATCTCCAAAAAGTCCGTACGCTTCATTTTCAGTTTGAGCAGATCATTAGCGCTCAAGGAGTTCACAAAGTAGACCAAACTCTTTTCTATAGAAAGCAAGCGCCTCAGCTCTTGATTTCGAGAACTATCATACAGCTCTTTTTCAATATCGTTTCGCTTTTGATTGAGCAGCTTCAAGCATTGGAGATAATCTCTCACGATTTGCTCAAAGATCAGTAACACAAACTTTTGTTGATGATTTGGGTCGAAGTTTTTCACTTTCATATCCAAGAAGCGATTCAACACCGTTTCTTTATGTGAGGATATCGTAACTACATTCTCCGGCGTCAGTACGATTCCTATCGGAATAGTTAGATACAAAGATTCGTTCTCTGGCGCGGAATTATTCAAGGTTGGAGCATTGACCAATATCAACCGCACATCTTCCTCTTTCTCGTATCTAGAGCGCTCATCGGTATCCAGCGAATCCAACAGAAAGTCCAACTCTATCTCATAATCCTTAGCAAACTGCTCTATCTCGCCCGCTGCAATAGGCGGATGTATATTCACCCAGCACCCAGGTTGCACCCGATCAAGCTTCTCAAGCTTCTTATCTACGATGTGATAACACTCTATCATGAATGATTCCCTGGTTTAAAAAATGAGATTGACCGCAAACATACGTTTATTTCGCACTAATCTACGCCCTTCCCTATAAATTACGGTAGGATCCTGCTTTGGGTTCTATTTGCCCTGCTGACTGTGCGCGGTGGCGGTAGCCGGTAGGCGGTTAGCGGTTGGCTGTTAGCTGAGGGTTCTGGGCTCTTGGCTGTTAAGTGTTGACTTTTGGCTAGTGGTAATTAGCGGTTGGCTATTGGATCTTGTCTGAGGGTTCTTGGCTCTTGGCTGTTAACTGTTGACTTTTGGCTAGTGGTAATTAGCGGTTGGCTATTGGATCTTGTCTGCAGGCTGTTAGCTGTTGCCTCGTTTATAATTTATAATTTATCCTTGAGTCCACTCCGGAAGGTAGCGGATTGCAAAAAATGAACTATTTTGGATGAGATTTTTTATTCTCGAAATTCAGTGATGCCTGAGCATCAGTGGATTGAGAAAATGAAAAATATCGCCAAAAGAGTCATTTTGTGGTTTC
>CAKZVJ010000043.1 GCA_937923345.1 uncultured Saprospiraceae bacterium | reverse complement strand
TGTTGTCTCTCCGTCCGTAGGACCGAGCTGACTAGCGAGCCTGGAACATAGCGACCGTGACCGACGCTTTTTCAGCGGAGTGTCAGGGTAGGTCCCTCATGAAAAAAATAAATAGTTTAGGCGATGGCTCCTTCTAGACTTGCTTTTTTGGAAGCTTCGATCAATGATTCGAATAGGAGTCTGCCTTGGGTGTTGCCTAGAATATCTTCTGAGGCACGCTCTGGATGCGGCATCATACCGAATACATTCTGGCCTGCATTGCAGATACCTGCTATATGGTTGAGGCTGCCGTTTGGATTGTGGCCGTCTCCTAGGCTAGCGTCTTCTGCGCAGTATCTAAATAGGACTTGATTGTTGTCTTCAAGCGTTTTGAGGACTTCTGCTGTGGCGTAGTATCTTCCGTCTGCGTGAGCGATAGGGATCTTAAGGACTTGGTCTGCGCTGGCCTTCTGCGTGAAAGGTGTGTCGGCATTGTCTACCTTGACGTGTAGATTCTTGCAAATGAACTTTTGAGAATCGTTGGCTAGTAATACACCGGGCAATAAGCCGGACTCACAAAGGATTTGGAACCCATTGCAAATTCCTATCACATAACCACCGCTGTTGGCAAATGTGATGACCTGCTGCATAATCGGAGACAACTTTGCGATAGCGCCTGATCGAAGGTAATCTCCATAAGAGAAGCCTCCAGGAAGCACAATACAATCGCCTGGGCCAAAGCCTTCTAGCTTATCATTCTTGTGCCAAAGCATGTCTACTTCTTGACCTAGTACGTCCCCAAGGACATGTCTCATATCTTCATCACAATTGGAACCAGGGAAAACTACAACGCCAAATTTCATGTACTATATATTTAGTAAGGGTATATAATGCCATATCAAGGTGCCAACTACCAATAATAGGTGAAGCAAGCTACTCCACTGTTTAGACATCTTGACAAAATTGATAGACACAAAGATAGCAAGTATTGGCAAGAGGATCTGAAAATGTTGCACATTTATTTGTACTTGAAATAAGAGACTGAGCCCTGATACAGCAATAGCCCAATACAACAGATTAATAATCTTTTGAATTTTGATCTTCTTCTTGTACGTATATAGTTTATAGCTAAAAACTGCAATAACTATGAAGAGTGCGATCAATCCAGCGGTTATATATTCTTCGATACCTCTATTTACGCCAAAATTGAAGAACTTGAAGTTGGCTAAGATTTCATTTTGCCAAAATGTATGAAGATTATTATTCCAATATTGATATGTACTCACTAGAAAATAGGGACTCAAAAAGCCTAAGAAAAGAATTATTCTTTCTTTCCAATGTATGGCCCGCACTATGCTGATGCCTACCCAAGCGAAAATCAAAAATACGATGTATGAAAAGTAGCATAATGAGGCTAAACCGATGAATAGGCCCATGTTGAATATCCTATCTGCACTGGAGTACTCCTTGTAGGTAGCGACCAGCTCTACAATGGCAAATAGCATGAAGAAGTTGGCTATTAACAAAGGGTTTACTACCCAAAATGTGGTATTGAAACCCATAAGTAGTAAATAAAATACGCCTGGAAAGAGGGTGATCTCCTCAGTCAAACGATAGCGACTCACCATTATATTGAGTAATACTGCTTGACAAAGAGCAATGAATGCTGCCATCATATAGTTGGCTATACTGCCAGGTGCTGGGATATATTGTGCTAGGGCATTAAATAGGAAGGTGCCTTCGGATAAAACAACATCGTGCTGTAAAAAGAGCACTGGGCTCCAGATCATCAAAGCGTATGCTGCTAGAAACGCATTGGCAAAAAATTGATTTGTCCTAAATATCGATAGCAATTCTGTGGCTTGTATAGTTACACAAATTTACGAAAACCTATCATAAAAAGTTGGTGTATAAGTGTGTCAATAAGAGTAAGGTGGGAGTAGTGCTTACTGGGGGCTCAGCCAGTCTTCTGGGTTGAGTCTGCTTTTTTGTCTCCACAGCTCAAAGTGTAGGGTGTTTTCTGTTGGACTAAGTTGGCCAATTTCTTGTCCTGTCTGGATAGGCTCATCTTTGGAGACAAATACTTGCTCTAGATTGCTGTAGACAGTGTAGTAGTCTCCATGTTTTATGAGTACTGATTTTTTGCCATTGGGTAAGGTGAATTGGCCAGATACCTGTCCAGTAAAGACGGCGGAAACGGTTGTAGAACTATTGCCTAGAATGTCAATTCCATTATTGATAATCTCTATGCGCTTTATGGTGGGATGCTGTTGCTTACCAAAAAAGCGCACTACAATGCCATCTGCAAGGGGTCTTTTTAGTTTTGTTTTGGCTCTTTGAAAGTCAAGATTCAAATCACTACTACTAATGGTAGTTGTTGTTTTTTTTGGATCATCGCTGATAAGGTTGAGGATAGCATTTTTTAATTGGTAGGCTATATCCTGTTGATCTTTAAGTTCTGCCCTGAGCTTCTTTTCGTTGGACTTTAGACTTTGGTACATCTTGTTTCTTCGCCTCGATTCGAGGCTAAGTTGCTGCTGCTGAAAGAGCTGTTCTTCTAGTATTTTTTCTTTCTCTATACTCAGTTTTTTTAAGGTTTCTTTTTTTCTCAGTAGAGATGTTTTAGTTTCTCTTATGATTTGCGCTTGCCGAGCACGATATGCACGATATTGATTCATATAGCGCCATCGTTTAAGCGCTTCGTTAAAATCCTTAGCCGAGAAAATAAAGCTGATATAGCTGTCACTCAGTTTCTGCCGTAGGGCTTGTCGTAATAAGGCGCCATATTCTATTTCTAACAACTTTGTATCTTCTTCAAGTGAAAAGATTACTTCGGTGGTGCGTTGCACTCTTTGGGTAAGCAAACTGTTTTCGAGCTCTAAGGTCTCAATAAGTTGTGCTCTCTTTTGAATTTTGGACTGTAGGCTGAGGTAGTTGTTCAGTGCTTCTTTGCGGTTTTCTCTGGTTTTTTGAAGTCTCTTGCCGATTTGCTTAATCTCACTCTGGATGCTGATTCTTTTGGTTTCTAATTCAGACTTGGTTTGTCCTTGCGTGGATACAAGAAATAAGAAAATAAAAAAAATAAAAGAGAGCCTTTTCATAGCTAGTGCTTACATTTTACTGTAACTACTGGGGATGCTAAACTTGATGGATTGGGGCTCATCTATGATGATGTTATCATATTGGATGCTAAGATTAATATCTTCTTCTTCTGGTCTCTCAATGAGTAGTTCTCGCTTGAAAGCGATCATGTGTGTATCATTGACCTGGCGGTAATCGCTATACTTGACGTACATTATGTTTTCTCCTTGGGTAAAATTGAAAGAGCGAGTTTGCAAGTTATTAGGATTGATGATAAGCTGGGTGGAATAATTATCTTTTTCACCGGTAAGTAAGGTTTCTGCATCGATATAACTTAGCTTGGTGTAAGGAATAATATCTAAAATCGGATTGCCAATAAAAATATCTTGCAGATGATTTAAGCTGATGGCTTCACTAAGCAAGGTAGGTAGGTCGTATTCTCTTGCTACCCATGACATATCTTCTGACAAGTATTGTTTTTGTAGTCGATTGATAGCAAAAATAGAATCGGGCTTGACTAGGATCCGTGCTCCTTCTATGCCAAATTTTTTACCATTGAGCCAAAGTAATTCTTTGTCTTTGCTGATGATAGTAGAGGTGAAGGATAAGCCTCGTCCATCGGCTCTATATTGTAGTTGTGCTTTTGCTTTGAACCACTCTGGGTGAAAAGCATTTGTCGCTATTTGGCTAACAAGATTTTCTAATTTGGCATCTGTTTTAATTACTCCAGTGGCTTTTTTGGTACCCTTACAGGAGCCCAAACCAAGAATGAATATCAATAATATAATACTTGATGAAAATAGTGATTTATTCAAAACTGAAATGTTTAAAGGCCTTTGTTAGAAATTTTATTTTGGAGCCTTGTTGATTTGCCTCCTGCTTGTTGTGCTTTTAGCCAATAGTTGTTGGCTGCTTGAATGTCTCCTTGCTGAGCAAGAAAGTCACCATAGTCTTCTAATACTTCGGGATTGTCTTTGCCACCTTTATTAAGGGCATTTTGGTAAGTTGATTCTGCTTTTTCGAAGTCTTTTTGAGCAACATGGATATAGGCTTTAGCGGAAAGTGCTCTGAAGTTTTCACTATCAATGCTTAGTGCCTTTGTTACTTTATCTTGCGCCTTATCGATCTTAGCTTGAGCGACCAGTGGTTTGACCATTCGGCAATAAATATCAACCTTAAGGGCTTCATTTTTACCCGCCATGATAGAGGCTTGATTTAACGAAGCAAGGGCGTCTTTGTAGTTTTTTAATTCCCCATTTGCAATGCCATTGAAGTAAAATAATTTTACTTGATTGGGGAATATGTCCATTCCTTTTTCAGAGATGTTGGCCAACTCTATCATGTTATACTGTTCGGCATGAATGTACATTACTTGCTCCCACACAGAAAATACATTTTTGTTGAGTTGAATGGTTTTGTCGTATTGCGCCAATGCTTCTTCATTATCCCCGGAGTGGTATAGCAAGTCTCCATAAATAGAAAAAGCTTTCGCCTCTTCTGGGTGTACTAGGGTTAGTGCTTCTCCTAAGCGTACGGCTGCTTCGGTCATTTCAGGGTCTGCTTTACCGTCAACTATTTTTTCGATGTAAGGGAAGAGCGTTTTTATTTTGATATCAATGCTCTCATTTTTGTCTCTAAAGACAGATTCTAATGATCTCAAGTAGCTTAAGTCATCTCCTCCTTCTTTCATATCATTGGCTAGCGCGATAGTTGCTTTTGCGTTGCTAGGATCCAGCTCTAAAATTTTTTTGTAGATAGATTTTGCATTTGCAGTGTCTCCTTGTTGTGCGTAGAAACCAGCTAGTAGGTGTAAGTAAGAAATGTTATCTGGAAATTCTTTGATTAAGCTCTGCAATTCCTTGGCTGCATTTTTACTATCTCCTTGCCCGAGATAAAGCGCATGCTTTTTTCTGGTCAGTTCGATGTTCTTTCCGAATTTTCTCTCGATTTGATTATAGGTCGCTAAGGCATCCTTTATTTTGTTGGACTTGACTTGATAGTAAGCCAATTGAAAATAATGGTATTCTGTATCAGGGTATTTCTCTATCATTTCTTGGTAGATGGTAGCCGCGTCGTTAAACTTTAGGGACTTTTCGAGCACATCTGCCAAAAATAGTTTGTACCACATGTTGGTAGGGTCTAAGGAGACTGCTACTTTAATGGAGCTCAGGGCTTTTTCATCATTATCTAGTACATCATATACTCTTGCTAATTCATAAGCCGCGGCATGATTTCGCGGATTAGTTTTGAGTACTTCTTTGAAAAGAACGCTTGCCTCTTCGTAATTTTCAAGTAGCTTTTGCTTGTTTGCCTCGATAAAGACTTTTTGTTTGTTGACTTCTTCTTCCGTAGTTGTCCCTGGCTGCGCAAAGGCAGAATGAGATAGCATTATTCCGAGCAGCATGCTGAGGCAAAGGAATTGATATTTCAGTACGTGTATATTCAAGTTTAATCTTTGTAGGTCGAAAAGTCGCCGATACTGATTTCAGATTTTCGACCATCATATTCGACTTTATTACCAATCATAGAGTTTTCAAGGTTGGCTGACTTGATTTGGGTGTCACTTTGTACTACCGTATTGTTAATAACGGAGTTTGTTACTGTAGAATTGTCTCCAATAGAAACATGAGGGCCGACAACTGAGTTCACCAATTTTACATTTTTTCCAATGTAACAGGGTTGAATGACCACGGAATTTTTAGAAACAAGGTTTTCCGCTTGCTCAGAGCTGCTGTTCTTAATCTCTAAGATACGCTTATTGGTATATACTACCGCATCTTTGTTGCCACAATCTAACCATTCTTCTATTTCGCCTACTTTAAATTTGATGCCTTTTTGCTTCATATTTTCAAGCGCACTAGTAAGCTGATATTCTCCTCTATCTTTTATATCGTTGTCCAATAGGTATCTCAATTCATTTTTGAGGTTTTCTCCGTCTTTTACGTAGTAAATCCCGACAATGGCCAGATTAGATACAAATTCCTTTGGCTTTTCTACAAAATCTGTGATGACGTTATTTTCGTCGGTTTTAAGTACTCCAAAGGCAGAAGGGTCTTCTACTTTTTGTGCCCAGATAATCCCATCTTCTTCAGAATTAAAGGCAAAGTTGGCTTTAAATAAAGTGTCTGAGAAGGCAATCATACACTTGCCTTTCATGCTATCTTCGGCGCACAATATGGCGTGAGCAGTACCTAAAGGAAGGTCTTGTTTATACACGCTACCCTTGGCGCCAAGAGACTCTGCTATTCCTTTCAGCTGCTTATCTACTTCTGCTCCAAAATCTCCGGTGATAAAAGCGATTTCATCTACCTTTTCTTCTAGAGATTTAGTCAAATCTTCTACCAGTATTTGAACCATTGGTTTCCCAGCAATTGGGACAAGTGGTTTGGGCACTGTTAATGTATGAGGTCGTAATCTTGAGCCTCTACCGGCCATTGGAATAATAATCTTCATTTAAGGATATAATTCTATTTAGTAAATTGTTTCAAATGTAGGACTAAATTGCTAAAAGAGGTCAAAACTAGGCGAGTAAAATCTATTCTATCACTGTGACCTTCAACATATTAGTTCTGTAGCGCTTTTTGAGCGGCATACTACCAGTATTAATTACGACGTCACCAGCTTTTAGATGCTTTTCCTTGGTTAAGATTTTGCAAACATCTTCGATAGTCCCATCCGTGGTAGTAAACTTATCATAATAGAAGCAGCGCACACCCCACACCAAATTGAGTGTAGAAAGCATACCTACTAATTCTGAAAAGATGTAAATCTTGGCTTTCGGTCTATAGCTACTCACTTTGAAAGCAGTATATCCAGAACTGGTCATGCCTATGATCGCTTTTGCTTTCACTCCTTCAGCTACTAC
>CAKZVJ010000042.1 GCA_937923345.1 uncultured Saprospiraceae bacterium | reverse complement strand
GAATGTTTTATCTCAACGAAATATGATATTTCTGAATATCCCTAAAAAAAAGAGCCGTTCAGAAATTAATCTGAACGGCTCTTTTTTTATTCTGGACAAAAGTAATTTTTACTCAAATAATATTTTTTGAGTTTGAACTCCCTCCTCGAAAGTTGCTTTTACTATGTACATACCTGCACCAAGGCTATTACGATTGATGACAGTTTGGGAAGCGTTGATGTTTTGATAGTTTTGAACCATCTTACCAGCCATATCATATACCTCCATGTTGATGATTTGGTAGTCACTACTCACAGATACAGTTACGTTTTGGCTAGCTGGATTTGGAGTTAATTCCATTCCAGCATCTAAGATAACCTCACGAGTCGAAGTGGTAAAGTTTGCTGCACATGGAAGGTCTAAAGCTACACAAGCTCTTGGAAGGATATACGCCATAACATCTGCGATATTCGCTCTTGCTTTTTCGGCAGACATTCCTTCATTCAATAATAAGCCATTAGTATGGAAAGTTCCACCTGCTGGGTGAGGAAGCATATTCCAAGGAATACCCATACCCGCTCCATTAGCTGGACTAGGATCATTCTCATCCCACCAATCAACTACTACACCTTCGTCAATGCCTAGTGAATTAGCTGGTCTAATGAATGGAAACACACCTTCATAATATGGATGTCCAGCAGTTGCGGAATTGGCAATAGCTTGGGCGGTAATATCATCGTTAAAGTTAGCATCGATCCATAGTTGGTTATTACCATTAGCCTCTTGAGTAGCACCGATAACCTGCGCTCCTTGTACCTGAACTATATCGTCATTTGTAGTAGGAACCACTAGGATATCATCATCGTAAGGGGCGAATTGATCAAATGGAGACTGAATAGAAATTGTTGGCGTAGTATTGTCAGCTAGCCAACTAACGTCACCAAGTGCACCACCTACATTGATTCCTAGCTGAAAGCTATTATCAACACCTACTACGTTTGCATAATTAGTAGTATCACCTGCAGGTAAACCAAAACCAGCTGCTGGTGTAACGGTTAAAACTTCACCATTGATATCACCATGAAAAGCTTCAACAACCATTGGAGTTTCTGGCGTACCATCTCCATTCGTATCTAGAATGAATTTTCCAGGGCCGTTTGTAGTAGTAAGGATTTCATTGTAATCAGATAGACCTACCAGACCTAAAGTCAAGTATCCTCCTGTACCCAATCCTAATACAGTAACATTGTTTTCATCAATACCATAGGTATCAGCATTAGCCTTCATGAAACGGATAGCGTTTCTTCCATCTTGCACACCTCTGTATGCAGCTTGAATTAATCCTAAGGCTCTCACAGGTTGCGTTTCAGCCAATGGGTTCCATCCCAATCTGTAAGAAACAGCGGCAGCTACGTAACCACGTCTTGCCAATTGAGTACAAAATTCCACAACAGAATTGTCTTGTCTTGTACCAGGAATTTGACCGTTAGTAACGTTCGGTAAAAAGTTTCCAGTGTGAAATACCAGTACAACTGGTCTGTCCACTTCTGTATCTCCGCTTGGTTCATAAATGTCCATTTCCAAGTTTTGCGGTACAATCTCTCCAGCTGTTCCGATAAACAAAATGGTACCATTTATTCCATAGGAGACGTTTGGTGTAACATTTACATCTGTAAAGACTTCGTCAAGATATCGTTCTTGTGCATAAGAAAGGGATACCGATAAGCCTAAGAATAAAATTAATGAGTAAAATTTTTTCATAGAAGTATTCGATTAAGTTAAAAAAATTAAAATAAAATATAGTAGACTATTTAGGTTCATATGTCCATGTGATGTAGCCAAGTCTTCCAATTCTTGGTCCCCCAAAAGTTTGAAAGTTTTGTCTATTTAATACATTAGACGCACCAACTTTAATGGTACTATTTAGTTTTGGAAAACGAACATTGAATTGAGCATCCAACAGATCATACGTTGGTATAAAACCTGTAAATTGAGGGGATCCTTCAAACACAAATCCTTGTATCCATTTGTAATTAATGTTAAAGGCAAGATTATTAATCCTTCTTTTCCCAAGGTTTAGACTTAAATCACGACCTCCAAACCCTACATTAAATTTATGTTCTGGCGTATTAAAAGCAGGTATTATGGGGTCTTCTTCTTCTTGAAGATTTAACCTGTTCCAAGAGTAATTTCCATTCAAACCAAAATTATTATCCAAATAATAATTAAAGCCAATAGAAAAACCTTGAGTGGTTACTTGTGTCTCTGCATTTGCAGCATATCTAAATGCTTCTATACTTTGAATAGTTGTGCCCCCACCAATATTGGTAAAGTCAAGATCCACTCCGATTTGGAACCCAATAAAATTGGTGTAAAAACTATAGTAATAGCCCGCATCTAAATATAATTTGTCAAACAAGGTAGTTCTAAATCCTAGCTCAAAGGTTTTGACTTCTTCTGGACGGATTGGGTTTATACTAAAGGTATCTAGAGAAGATGCCTGCGTCGTCCTAAAGAATTCTGTTACAGACTCTACCGTGACCAAATCAGCAACACCATTTAGATTTCCAGCGAGTGTAGCTCTTCCTACATCTAAAAATAAAAACTGATCCGATAGAGTAGGGTTTCGAATAGCAGATGAGAAGGATGCTCTGAAAAAATTATTTGGTGAAGGTGTATAAACCAAAGAAGCTGCGGGAGAAATTAGAAAATCGTAATTTTCATTTTTGTCTATTCTTAAGGTCGCAGACGCTTTGAGCTGATTATTATAAAATGATTTTTCAGCACCTGTATATACACCATATTCTTGATTTGTAATTCTAATATCGGCAGTATCACTGAAGATAGTTCCTCGAGAATCAGGTCGATATAACCTGTAGTTAGCGCCGACTTTTATATTATCTATCCATAGGGGTTGGAAATTGTATTCCCCTTGTACATGGTAAAGAGCTGATCTATCGAAAAATCTAGTACCACCTTCACTTCTAAGACTAGAGGATATTCTATCTAATTCTTGATCATATCTTTCCGTACCAGGTTGAAAGAAAGGTACCGCAGTTGAAACTCCAACCACTGCTGTATCTGCAAACATTTGTGCTTGACTATGCCATTCGGCTAAATTAGCTTCATTATCTATTAGCCACTGCTCATAAGCTTCGTTGTCAAAACTCGTTTGAATAGTCCCATCTGGATTGATAATAGGTGCTCCATTATCGTCTAAAACGATTTCTAACTCTGGAAAGCCAGACTCTACTACAAGCGGTCTAATTTCATCTAACCAAAAAGAAGTATAATCTCTTGCCCATTCCGCATTACTCTTAGCGTTTTCTTGAAGTTGCAATGAAGCAAAGAATGGATCAAAGGAATCTCCGGCACTAGTTTGAGTACTATATGCTCTAATAAAGTATTTATTTCTTTTTTTGAGCTCTATTCTGTTTTGTAAAAATGTAATGTTATTTAAACTAAATCTATTATCTCCTTGATACACTGTTGTACCCGAACCAAAACTATTTGCAACAACAAGCTCTGGAGATTCAACTCCTTTACTTGGATCCAAGCGCAAGTGAAAATTAGCACTGGCTTTTAAGTTTCTAGTATCGTAGTCTAATAGTTCCTCTTCTTGATATCCTGTTCTGTAGAATGTACCTAGTAAGCCAACGATAGAAGAGTTTGGTTGATCGCTAAAATCGTTCCCGTTAAAATATTCATCTCCATAGGTATTAACTGCGTCAAATCTACCTGGATTATTAGGACCAACTCGCGATTCATCGATTGGAGAAGTATTGTCTGCTTCCCAATCATCGGCGCGTAAATATTCAAAGTTTAGCTTGTAAGCAAAGTTATCATCACCATCTTTATTTTGAAACTTTTGAGCCCATCGTACGGCTGGTTTTACCATGTTTCTTTCACCCACATTTAACAGTGCAGAAAATCCTTCATTAAAAAATGGATCTTTAGTTTCCATGCTAATTACACCATTAAAAGCGTTTGGGCCATAAAATGCTGAACTTGCTCCAACAATCAATTCTACTTTGTTAATATCCAATTCTGATGATCCCAGAAAGTTACCAAGTGAAAAGCTTAAGCCAGGAGCCTGATTATCCACCCCATCGATAATTTGAAGGGAACGTACTGGACTCGTACTGTTGAAACCACGAGTATTTACAATTTTAAACCCAAGACTAGCTGCTGTCAAATCAACTCCTTTGAGCGATCCTAAACCATCATAAAAATTAGCTGCGGGAGTTTCTTTAATAGCAATAATATCTAATGCTTCAACTGTAAGTGGACTTTCTTTCTGTTTGTCGGATATCCTAGTTGCCGTAACTTCTACAACATCAATTATTTCTACATCTTCTTCAAGATTAATCGAAATTCTTTTGTTGCTATTCATTTCAAAAACCTGAGTAGTGTACCCTATATAGGAAATTTCAAGAGTAAGTGGAAACTCATTTTCCGTTTCAAATTCAAATGACCCATCCCAGTCACTAACCGTTCCAATGGTAGTTCCTTTGAGGATTACGCTTGCTCCAATAATGGGATCATTATTAGTAGCATCAAATACTTCGCCTCTGATTGTATTCTGAGAATAAGCATTAAAACTTAAGAATATAAGAAATACCGCAATCGGCAAGATTTTTTTACAATACATACTATGCTTACGTTGTTTGATATATAAGACCTCGTAAAATAGAAATAAATCTTTATATGTAAGGATTTATTAAAAGACTATTTTGGCGAATATTCGCTAAAATAGTCTTTTAACTATATTTTTAACTTGGATAGTTGGTTTAGGTCAACTAATTGTATTGTTTGGCTTGCAGAAGTGTAGACTCAAAATGGTATGTTCGTTAATATTTCTAAATCATAACCTACCAAACCTATACGTTTTCTAGGATTGTTGGTCAAAAGGTTAATTTTTCGCACATTCATTTCTCTTAAGATTTGAGCACCTACTCCAAAATCTCTTTGATCCATATCAACATCAACCTCTGTAGATTTTGAGTCGAAAAGCGAAGCCAAATTGCTATTTGTATTTTGATGACGCATATAAACTACTAATCCAGCACCATGTGTTTCAATTTTGTTGATAGCATCTTGCAAGCTTGACTTTTTATCTTCAAAGAGAAAACCAAAAACATCGGCATCATCTTGAGAGTGTACCCGCACAAACACTTCATCTTCACTAGACCAATTTCCAATTTTGATGGCAATATGCGTTTTTTGATTGGTAAGTTCTGTAAAGGAAATTACTTCATATTTTTTATCCCCTTGATGGATAAGTTTGGTGTTTTCTCTACGAATCAATTTTTCTCGCTGTAGCCTATACGCGATGAGGTCCTTAATACTTACCAGTTTTACATCTAACTTTTTGGCTAATTCAAAAAGTTGTGGCAGTCTTGCCATGGTACCATCCTCGTTCAAGATTTCAACAACCACTCCGGCGGGTTTAAAGCCAGCTAATTTAGCTAAATCTACTGCTGCTTCCGTATGTCCACTTCTGCGTAGCACGCCACCTTGTTTTGCTATCAATGGGAAAATATGCCCTGGTCTAGAAAACTCATTTGGCTTTGCAGTTTCGTCTACCATGGCCTGTATGGTGGTAGACCTATCATAGGCTGAAATACCTGTGGTACATCCCTTAAGTTTATAATCTATAGAAATGGTGAATGCTGTTTCATGTAAGTCAGAATTATTAGGCACCATCATCTGCAGCTCTAACTTTTTGGCTCTTTCTTCGGTAATAGGGACACATATTAATCCTCTAGCATGGGTAGCCATAAAATTGATGATCTCTGGCGTAATGCTCTCCGCAGCACAGATAAAATCACCCTCGTTTTCTCTGTCTTCATCGTCTACTACTATTACAACCTTTCCAGCTGTGATGTCAGCAATTGCTTCTTCTATACTGTTTAGTTTATTCAATTGTGTTTCTTTTTGTGGGTTCCCAGATATTACTGTCGATTCCATTTAAATAGTCTTTAAGTCCTAACAACAAGGCTAAATTCATATAGTTGAAATAGCGTACGTGGCGTAAAGCTAATACGTTTATGCCTAATTGTTGTAACAATTTGTCTAATACTGGAATGGCGATATACCAGGTTAACTGGGCTAGCAAAAATAGTTGCATTAGCCAATTGCCCTTAGTGGCTAGATACAGTGAGGATAAAAAGATGAAAATCATCAAAAGAGGACCTATATATCGCAGTACCTTATGGCTAAAAAATACAAAGCTTAAAGTATTGGTAGGCAAGAGGTACTTCTTGAAGATGGACAAGTTTTGGAAGTTTCCACTTGATATCCTTCGCTTCCTTTTGAATTCTTCCTTAAAACCTGATCCTGCCTCTTCATAGCACACGGCTTCAGGATCACTGATGGCCTGATAGCCTTTAATCATAGTTTTCATAGTCAGAAAAAAATCATCTACTCTTAGTTGATTTGGTATGCTGACAAAGCAGTTAGCTCTAATGGCAAAACAGCCTCCAAAAGCGCCCATTAGTTTACCAAAAATAAGGCCTTCTCTGTGTTTTAGTCTTGTTTCCCTATTCAGATAATTAGATTCTGATCTGGATATTTCATAAGATTCTACCTTTGTATTCGTAATATGAGAATCTACAATACCTATGGATTTATCTATGAAGTGCCTGCTAAGTGTGCTGATGGTTCGAGGGCTAAATAGAACATTAGCATCGGTTGAGATAAATATATCCTCTTCCGTTACATTATGCTCTTTGCGAATTTGCTCTGCTAGAAAATTGACCGTACCAACTTTACCTGATCGTGTTGGCATGATAAAAAAGTGGATAGGGTATTTGCTCCTTAATCTATAGTTTTCTACCAATAAATTGGTTTTATCCGTAGAATTATCTGATCCAATATATAGGTGAACCTTTTCAGTAGGGTAGTCATTAGCCTCTATGGATCGTAGTTTCTCTATAATAACAGATTCTTCATTATGCGCTGCGATAATAATAAAAACTCTTTGAGAGGGAGATTCGCTAGGCGGTGTGTACTGTTTTCCAATAGCCAGTAATTGGACTAAGATTGGATACAGTAGATAGGTGTAGCACAATAAGAAAAGAGAGATCCAGAAGATTATTGAAGCGAACATTTATCACTTTTCATGATAAACCAAGTTAAGAAGCGTAGGCCAATTTCTTAGCAATTATAGATTCTTTCTTAATAAAATTCTTGTATTCTTGAATGAGGTTTTTGGCTGTTTCTAGATTATCATATTCTTTGACTACTAGTTGTTGCGCATTTTTACCAAGTTTAGACAGAGAGCCATTGCTCCTGTAGCAGTAATCTAGCGCTTCCACAAACTGCTTTGCAGTATCTGCCACCAATACATGCTCTTTGTGCCGAGCATCGATTCCTTCCAGACCTAGTTGAGTAGTGAGCACAACCTTACCTAATGCCATTCCTTCTAAGATTTTTGCTCTCATGCCACTACCAGAAAGAAGAGGAACAATCATCACGGTATGTCTGTTGATGAATTTTTTTGCATCATTAACTTCGCCGTATACTTTGACATTTTTGTATCGTGCATTGATCAATGTAGCGGGTGTATTTCTGCCGGCTACATGCAGTTTCAAGTTGGGATACTTTTCAAGAAGTTGATCCCAAACGTTGTCTAAGAACCACTTTAAGCCTTCAAGATTTGGCATCCAATCTAGAGAGCCAATGAAGGATAATGAAATCTCTTTTTTGTAGCTGCGGTTGTCTGGCTTATACACTGAGGTGTCTAAACCAATAGGAGTAACTAAGCCCGTATTTTTAAATCCTAATCTTCGGAATGTATCTAAATCTTTCTGAGAGATTGCAATCATCAAGTCGTAGTTATTCAATTGCTTGATCTCGTATTTTCTCAATTTATTGGTCAAGTACTTTAGATACAATTTCTTTATAAATGGGGTAGTATTTTGAGCCACTCTAGACCATATCTCATGCTCTACATTGTGCGCACGCATAGCTATCATAGCCTTGGAATATTTACGAATGATGGGTACGTATGGCGCCATATATAGAGTCTCTAATTGTATGATATCATATGTATTTTCCTTTAGCATAGCTATAAGCTGCTTAGTAAAGTCTGGACATATGAATCTAGAGATATGATAAGATTCTTTTGAAAAGAGATTGAAGAAGGCATCCTTGACATTCAAGGAGTTATCCAACTCTGTATAGTAAGCTGCTTTAAAGTGCTTGAAAGATCCATTCACGCTGCTTACGTCGCAGAAGTGTTTTGATGTATTCATAGCTAAGAGAGATACCTCACAGCCTAGATTATGGAGCGCGCGACTGAGATTCATCACAGCTATACTTTCGCCGTCTTTTAAAGGATAAGGGAACTTCTTACAGAGTTGAAGTAATCTCATATTGAAAATTGTTTAATACTTAAAGCTTTGGCATTAGGTTAAGGCACAAATGTGCCATAAATAATCAGTAAAATTGTAATTGTAAAATTAAGCGTATAAGCTAGTCTTTAAGTGTTAAACAATCAAAATAAGTGCATTTGGCACACGCAAATTTAGTTTTTTTTGATTCATATTTATGGATTGAACAGGAAATATTAATTAATTCATAATATTTCTTCTTTATCCTCAGTCCATGGAGGGCTAACAATGCATAAAAATGTCAATTTTTTAGCGCCTAAATTTCGAACGAATTGACTTGTATTCTTGTGAATTAGAAGTACTTCGTCCGCATTTATTTCTACTATTTCTTCCCCAACGTGGATCGCTGCTTTGCCATCCAATATGTAGTACAATTCTTCATTTTGAAGTACATGGGGTATAGAACTTTCTCCTACTTCCAAACTTCCATAAGCCAGGCTGTAGGGTAAGTCTACTCCTTCATTGTTGGGATGCAAAATTTCTCTAATGAAGGTCGCATCTCCAGCAGTAAATTCTTTAACTGTACTGACCTTTTTATGGAGATGATTCGACATATAATTTGTATACATAAAGAAAACGCTTGTTTGCAAATAACTGCTGCGCAAGGCTAGGGATATTTATGACAGGTACTTTGCAATTTCGCTTTATTCAAAATTTCAAGTTAAGTATATTTTATCGCTAATCCCTTCTGTAGCTAAACAAAATATCCGCTAGCCCTCAAAGGTAATGTTGGCGTATATATAATCGCTTAATAATTAATAAGATAAGTATTTCGTTTGCGTGTAGGGCGCTATCTATCAGTAGCATCTTCGAAATAAAAATCGCGGAGTCCTGAAGGGATGGAGCCTGTCTGCCGCTAGGCAGGTCCAACAAGGGGACCGCGTAGAGATTAGTGGTGGTAGCGGGTTCAATAGCAGTGATGCATGGTAATGCATCACTGCTATTGATATGAGCGGACGACACGACCACGCCCTTGCGGCCGTGGTAATCCCAAAAACATCACTCCATATTCCCATGTTCATATCTTAATAAATTTGACTATTTTCACGCTGTAATGATAGAAGTAAAGGATATAAAAAAAGATTACGGGCAGCTAGAAGTGTTGAAGGGGGTTGATCTCAGAATAAGTGAAAAGGAGGTGGTGTCCATCGTTGGGAAATCTGGTGCTGGCAAAAGTACGCTGCTGCATATCATGGGGGCGCTAGATAAACCGGATAAGGGGACAGTGCGCTTTAATGATAGAAATATCACTGGCTTAAATAAAAAAGAATTGGCCCAACTTCGCAATGAAGAAATCGGTTTTATATTTCAGTTTCACTATTTACTTCCAGAATTTACTGCCTTAGAAAATGTATGTATTCCTGGACTCATCAAAAAGACATCCAAAGATGAAGTGACCAAGAAAGCAAAAGAGCTGCTTGACTACTTGGGGCTGTCTGCACGGCTAGACCACAAACCCAACCAAATGTCAGGGGGAGAGCAACAACGGGTCGCGGTAGCTAGAGCGCTGATCAACAGTCCTAAAGTCATCTTCGCAGATGAGCCAAGTGGGAATTTGGATTCGAGCACATCCAAGGAGTTGCATGATTTGATTTTTCAATTACGCAAGGATTTTGGCCAAACCTTTGTCATTGTCACCCACAATGAGGAACTCGCTAATATGAGTGATCGCAAGTTGTTGATGGTGGATGGTAAGATAGTTGATTAAGTCAGGTCTAATCCTGCATAGCATATTCTGCAGCTAAGCGCCCAGCTTTTAATGCTCCATCTATAGACCCATTTAGCATCGCATCCCCTGCACGGTAGATATTATCGCCTCTTTTACATGCTGCTTTATCAAAGTGAAAGCTTACTTGCTGCTGATCTGGCAGTGCTTGATGGATCAATCGTTTGTCAATGACTTCCCATTGATCTACTGTATTGCCAAACCACCTTTTGCATTCGGATTTGATTTGTTGCTCAATACTTTGCGAAAACTCCGATCCAAAGATACTTACCGCTATTTGGTGTTTTTGACTTGGCGCATAGCTAGAATTGACATTACTCATCACCGAAATATTGTTGATGATAGAATTCTTTTTCGCTACTATGCCAACCAGCTTCTTGTTGTGGGGCGATGTGCTAGATTCAAAATATATGGTGTGCGAAGATCTCCACTGCCTTTTTATTGCAGCCTCATTTAAAAGTTTTTCATCTGGTGCTGCAAGAATTATTTTGTCCCCTAGATAGTTACTGCCGCCTGCAACCTGTACAGATTTTTTGGCGATAGATTTTACTTCTGATTGGAAGTGTATATTTTCTTGGGGTAGGCCAGCCGCCAACTGATTACTCAATTCGCCCATACCTTTCGCTGGTACACTGGCAAGACTCGATGCAAACTTGTTGTATAAAAAAAGAAACATAGCACTAGAAGTGTCTAGGGTTGGATCAAAGAAAACACCCGAGAAAAATGGAATGAAAAAATTAGCTATCATTTCTTTTTTAAATCCGAACTTAGTCAAGAATTCGTAGGTGGACATAGAAGTATCTACACTATCTGGATTTTGACAATATTTATAGGCCTTTTTTCTGAGTTTCAACAACCTTTGTTTGTCTCCAAAACTCCCTACCTTTGAAAACAGGGTGTTGAATACAGTAGATGGCTTGCGTAGCGGATCGCCTATGGTGTCATAGTTGCCATTGCCATAGAGTACCAAAGCTCCTGGATCAAATGGCTTAAACTCCAAGCTTGTATAATCGAAAAAACGCTTACCCTCTTCATAATGAGGCAGATAAACCTGAAATCCATGGTCTATCAGATGACCATTTATTTTGCTTGTTTGCACCCTTCCTCCCAATGCAGTTCCCTTTTCGAGCAATTGAAAGGTGTGCCCATTTTGACTGACTGTGTTAGCTGCAGCTAGTCCTGATAAACCGCCTCCTATTATGATAAAATGCATGCTGTTTTAGTTGATTAGGTTCTTAGGATTTCCTGATAAAAATCCAGCTATATTTTCTTCTAAACTTTTCATCAATCGAGCTCTAGATTGTACAGAGGCCCAAGCCAGATGGGGAGTTATTTTGCAATTTCTAATTTGATAAAAAGGATGATTCAGTGGGGCAGGTTCTTCCGTCAAAACATCCAACAGAGCCGCGGCAATATTCTCCTCTATTAAGCATTCCGCTAGATCTATTTCATTGATCAAGCCACCTCTGCTGGTATTGATAAGAATAGCTGATTCTTTCATTTTAGTTAGCGATGCTTTACTAATTATTTCGTGTGTACTGTCATCTAAATTTGCATGCAAACTCAAAAAATCACTCTCTTGAAACAGTGTATCTAGGTCCACTTTTTGGATGCCTTCTTCATGAATTGGTTTATCCGATTTTCTACACACTATCACGTTCATCCCAAATGCGCTTGCGATAAGAGCGACTCTTTTTCCTATGTCGCCGTACCCTAGGATTCCAAAGATCTTACCACTCAGTTCTTCTATTGGGCTGGCTGTAAAGGAGAAATCGGGGCAAATAGACCAATATCCTTTTTTTACAAGATTGTTGTGTTTACCTACTTGATTTAGCCAATGTAGCAACATGGCGAAGGTGTGCTGTGCGACACCCGTTGTGCTGTAATTACGTACATTACATACCTTTATGTTGAGTTTTTTACACGCTTCGATATCTACATTATTGTATCCAGTGGCGGATATGCAGACGAGCTTCAAAGAAGGGCAGTGGCTCAAAAAAGATTCATCTATTTCAAATTTATTGACAATAAGAATGTCTGTATCCACTACACGGTCTTGAGCCTGTAGGAGCGTACTTCTATTGTATACCTCTAGGGTGCCGAGCATAGCAATTCCATCCCAAGAAAGGTCACCTGGATTCAATGTGTAGCCATCTAAGGCGACTATTTTTGCCATGGGAATTTAGGAGTAGACGACGAAATAAAGCAGTAGCATTACTATGAGTGTAACGGCTATAACGATAGTCCAAAATTGCTTTGCTTGTTTGGCTTCGTAGGCTTCCTTTTTCTTTCTACGCGCTTCTTTTGACATTGCCATATCTAATAATGAATTGATTATGAACCAATTTACAAAAAGAAAACACTTCCAAAAAGAAATGAAAGAAAAAAAGTAAAGGAGTTAAGAAATGCTATAAAAAAAATGCCTCTTTGAGATGGCAATTAGGCTGTAAGCGCACCACATTGCCATAGTAAGCACTAAGATTAATTCCATGCAAAGTAGTCAGGAAGTTGTGCGATGACACTAAAAGTATCTCCTTTGTTTTCCATGATTTGAGCCCACAACTTGCCGATTTTTCTATTGCCAAAGACATAATTGTGATCTAGATCTGCAGTGACCCACGAGCCTAGTTCAAACTCTTCTTTCAGCTGTTCAGCGGACCAACCAGAGTAACCTAGAAAAAAGCGAATATTTTCAGTTTTGATGACTTTATTGTTTATCAGAAAGATCAACTTTTCGAAGTTGCCACCCCAGTAGACGCCTTCTCCAACCTCTTGGCTCTCTTCGAGCAAATCACCAACGTTGTGGATATAATGTAGAGTATCTCTTTGTACAGGGCCTCCTAGGTATAGCGGCGAGTCAAAGTCCTCTAGCTCAGGAACTAAGTCACCTACCTTAGCTTTGTATTGTCTATTCAAGATGAAGCCCACAGTACCATCCTTCTTTGAGTGGTCGCACAATAGTACAGCAGTGCGTTTGAAGTTGGTATCCACCATGAAGGGCTCTGCAAGGAGCACTTTACCTTTTGTTACGTCTACGGAATTCATAGGTCAATTGTTGTTTGTCTTTTGGTTACTTGCGTGTTCTTGAACGACAATTTACACAATATCAACTTGAATTCCTATACCTTAAAGTTTTATTTCTTATACTGCCTCAGAGGGGACTTTACGATCTATTCTTTTGAGCATGCCTCTCAGTACATTGCCTTTACCGCCTATTTCTAGAAAGTGGTCGTACCCATCTTGTAGCATATTTTGCAGAGTTGAAGTCCATTGAACGGGTGCAGTTAATTGCTGTATGAGCTTGTCTTTCATTCGATTAGGGTCGCTTTCGGCTACACCGTCTACATTTTGGTAGATGGGGCATATTGGAGTGTTGAAAGCTGTATTTTCTATAGCTGTCTGTAAGCCCTCTCTTGCTGGCTCCATGAGAGGACTATGAAAAGCGCCACCTACTGATAACTCAATCGCCATTCTTGCTCCTTGCTCCTTCAATTGTTCTATAGCTTGTGCCACAGCTGGCTTGGTACCTGAGATGACCAGCTGACCAGGACAATTGTAGTTAGCTGCCACAATGGTGTCATCTATACCAGCGCATACCTTCTCGACTGCTTCATCTTCCATTCCTACTATAGCAGCCATAGTTGATTCCGTCAAAGTGCATGCTTTTTGCATTTCGAGGGCCCGCTTTGCTACTAAGTTCAATGCATCTTCAAAGCTCATTACTCCAGCTGCAACTAATGCAGAGAATTCGCCTAAAGAATGCCCAGCTACCGCATCGGGTTTGCCTAATGCTTCTGCACATTGAAACTTGACCATCGAGTGTAAAAATACTGCTGGCTGGGTTACATTAGTAGCTTTCAATTCTTCCTCAGATCCACGAAACATGATTTCAGATAAGGAAAAACCAAGTATATCATCCGCCTTTTTAAAAACCTCCTTTGCTAGAGGATTGGATTCAAAAAGATCTAGTCCCATCCCTTCAAATTGGGAGCCTTGGCCTGGAAATAAAAATGCCCTCATAGTATTAATGTGTTTTCGTTATGTTGTTTTGATTTATGTAGCCTCTATTTGTCAATGAAGTTTTGCGCTCACTAGGTTTAGAAACTCCGAGCGAGTCTCCTCTTTTTCAAACTGTCCTGTAAAGGCAGAAGTTGTGGTTACGGAGTTTTGTTTTTGTACACCACGCATCATCATGCACATGTGTCTTGCCTCTATAACTACAGCTGCTCCGTGCGGTTTTAATGTGTCCTGGATACAGTGAAGTATGTCATCCGTGAGTCGCTCTTGTACCTGCAGTCTTCTAGAAAACACATCTATTATTCTAGGGATTTTACTCAAGCCTACGATATGCCCATTAGGAATATATGCTACATGCGCCTTACCGAAAAATGGCAGCATATGGTGCTCACACATGGAGTATACTTCTATGTCTTTGACTACAACCATTTCGCTATAATCTTCTTTAAACATGGCACCCTTCAGGATTGCCTTAGGATCCATTTCATATCCTTGGGTTAGAAATTGCATTGCTTTAGCAGCTCTTTCTGGTGTTTTTAGCAATCCCTCTCTTTTTGGATCTTCTCCTATTTGGTCTAACAAAGTATTGTATACCTTGCTTAGTACTTTAGTTGTTTTTTTGTCGTATTCTTCTGTTTTTTTGTATGCCATTTCTGTGTTTTATTTAGCCAAAATATTCTGTATAGATATTCTCCGTTTCCTCGAGTCTAACACAGTGTAACTGACATTGTTGTATTTTAGGATGTATTCTTTGCCATATAACTATGGCCAAATTTTCACAAGTAGTTTGCATACCTTCAGGTATAAAAGGCACATCAAGATTTAGGTTTTTATGGTCCAGTTTATCAATCACTTCGCCTTTGATTATTGCAGCAAGATCCTTGGCATTGATTAACATTCCAGTGACTGGATCAGGCTCCCCTTTGACAGTGACATATAAAGTATAGTTGTGGCCATGAAAGTTTGGATTTGCACATTTTCCAAATATTTCCATATTCTTCTCGTCTGACCAATCTTTTACCCATAGCTTATGCGCAGCGTTGAATCGCGACCTTCTTGTTAAAAAAACCATTTTAAGTATATTCTTTTGCCGCGCGAAAATAAACTATTTTATTGACCTTTATAAGATTTTATTGTTTTCCATGAGTAGGGAGCATCCCGATCCTGATTTCGGCTAGCGCCTACATCAGGACGAGACCAGGCTTTACACTATATCCAGCGCAGAGATATGAATGAAAATATTCATATCTCTGCGCTGGATGCCGTTTCTATCCTTTGCTCTTTCGTGCTCCGCCCGACTAGCTTTGATGCCTACGGCATGTCGCGACATTTTTCTATTATGCTCTAGCTTAGATGATTGCTGGCATGATTATCCTCTCTTTATCTTGAATTCATCCTCTTTAATCGAATTATGTTATCTTTTCATAATAGTTTGTGCATATTTGATTCATGCTTCAATAATAAGTGTATTGTCAGACAATAATCAGATATTCAATAGAAATGCGATTTATGCGTTTTTGACCCAAAGAAAAGTATACCATAGTTTCTTTTGGATCAGTTTCTTTATTCTCCTCTTTATTCTAGAGAAAGGAGATGATGGGCTGATGGATAAGCTGTTGAGTGTTTTCACCAACATCGTTTTTTATGCTATCATAGTATATATCAATGTCCTTTATCTGATTCCACATTTTCTCAAAAAGAAGAAAATATTCACCTTCTTAATTCTGCTGGTTGCAGTGGCTCTGTTTATTACCCCTATCAAGCTGTTTGCCTTCCACATGTTGTTTACAGGAGATGAGATAAAGCAAAGCGGGCTGATTTCACAGCAGCATTACTTTTATCTGGCTAATCTTTTCATTGCATTTGGATCTACCTTGGTGAGTATCATCATGGATTGGATGCAGCACCAAAGAGAGCGTACCATCCTTGAAAATCAAAATATTCAATCCGAACTCAGATTTTTAAAATCTCAGATCAACCCGCACTTTTTATTCAATACCCTAAATAGTATATATGCATTGACACTCAAAAAATCTGATGATGCGCCAGAGATAGTGGTTAAACTCTCAGAGATGTTGCGATATATGTTGTATGAGTGCAATGAAAAACTTGTACCCTTGTCCAAAGAGGTACACTATATTCAGAATTATCTTTCTTTAGAGCAGCTCCGTCATGGAGGAAAAATAAGTATCAATTTTGATATAGAGGGAGAGGTGAATGGAGAGACCATTGCACCACTTTTGTTCGTTCCTTTTTTAGAAAACAGTTTCAAACATGGAGCTTCAAAAACGATAAAAAACGGATATGTGAACGTGGTTCTAACGATGAAGGAAAAGGATCAATTACAATTCACCGTTGAAAATAATAAAACGGATACTATTCCAACAGCTAATCATCGACTCAAATCTGGTGGTATTGGCTTGACCAATTTAGATCGAAGACTCAAGATATTATATCCCAATAAACATAAATTGACTATCAGCAATAGTCCTAATGTATATAAAGTTACCTTAGATTTAACGCTTTAAAATTAATATTAGATGATCAATGTAATAATTGTCGAAGACGAACCCTTGGCTCAGGAAATACTTGAAAGCTACATTGCAAAGCTTCCGCAACTTAATTTGGTGGCTACCTGCGCCAATGCAATTGAAGGAGGAGTAGCTTTAAAACAGCATGATGTAGACCTAATCTTTTTAGATATTCATATGCCTCAAATTAGTGGTATTGAGTTTCTTAAGTCCTTGAGTAACCCCCCTCTGGCTATCTTTACCACCGCACTTCCTAATCATGCTGTTGAAGGGTTTGAGTTGGATGCAGTAGATTATCTTGTGAAGCCTATTCCTCTTGATAGATTCATGAAGGCCATTGGCAAAGCAGAGGAAATTTTAGGCCGAGAAAATGGCAATACACTTGCTAATGATGGAGAAGATTTTATCTTTGTAAAATCTGACAAGAAATTGGTTAAAATCAAGTACGATGATATCATTTACATTGAAGGATTAAAGGACTACGTTATTATACGTATGGCCAGTAATAAGGTAATTACGCTGCAAACTATGAAAAGTCTTGAAGCTAAGTTACCAGAAAATTTATTTAAGCGAATACATCGTTCTTACATTGTTGCAATAGATAAAATTGACGCATTAGTAGGAAACAGTATAGAGGTTACTGAAAAGGGCGCCCCTAAAATAATTCCCGTTGGAAAGAATTATAAAGACCAAATTTTAAGCATCATCAATAGTAAACGTATTTAGTGGATCAAATTGAATTGAAGATTATCTGCGAAGATTTAATAAACGAATCTGTGACAGATATAAAGCCTTTAACTGGTGGAGATACAAATCAAGCCTACCAGATTGAAACCAAACAAAACAACTATTTCTGCAAAACCAATGAGACCCAAGTAGGTAAGGATTTATTACACAAGGAACAAATTGGATTGCGTACTATAGGCAGGTATTGTACTACACCTGAGTATATTGGAAGCGCTCCTAAAGTTTTATTGTTATCTTGGGTAAAGTCTGCTAGAAAGACTCGTTTTTTTTGGGAAAAACTAGGTGTTGAGCTGGCAGCGGTGCATAGAGTTACTTCCAACCAATATGGTTTTGATCATCACAATTATATCGGTACATTGATTCAGCACAATGAACCTAGATCTACTTGGGAAAATTTTTTCGTCGAGCAAAGGTTGCTACCTCAGTTCAAAATGGCCGTTGATAAATCTTTATTACACGGTACCGAAGTTCCCAAATCGGAAACACTTGCTAAAAAAATAAAAGAAGTCTGTCCTAAGGAATTAGCTAGTTTGATACATGGGGACTTGTGGTCTGGAAACATTTTGGCAGATACTGACAGCAATGCCTACTTTGTGGATCCTTGTGTATCTTATGCGCATAGAGAGATGGACATTGCGATGTCGACCTTATTCGGAAAGTTTGATAATATTTTTTATGAGGCGTATAATGAGGCATATCCCTTAGCTGAAGGTTGGAAAAATCGCTTAGATATCTACCATTTGTATTTCCTTTTAGCGCATCTCAATATGTTTGGTATTGGATATAAAAATGATGTCATGAAGATTGTTGCAAACTACTTTAAATAACACTTTTTCTCTAAATCGTCTTTCTTGTTAGAGAACCATTCACTTCTTAAAATACTTAATATAATACTGTCTCTTCTACCATCAGGAGCGGTACAATTGCTTCTCAATACGCCTTCCTCTGTACAGCCTATGGCTTTCATAGCTTTGACTGATGTATGATTGGTAGCATCCGCTCGAAACTCTACTCGCTCAACTTGCATGGTATTAAAAGCAAAATTGAGCATCAATAATTTGCAAAATCTATTAAGCCCAGTTCCTTGATATTTTTTACCTAACCATGTAAAACCAAGCTGTACTGATTTATGGTAATCTTGAAAATCGTAAAATCTAGTACTCCCCGCTATAGTATTAGTATTCTTATCCAAAATTACAAAGGGGTAACTATCCTTTTCTAGTCTTTTTTGGAGGGCATAAGATATATACTTTTTCATGTTGGCTTTGCCAGCAGCAGATTGCAGACTGTACTGCCACAAGTTTGGTTCATTCATAGAATAGGGCATCAAAAGATTCAGATCATCTTCCTCCAAAGGAATCAATTTGGCCCTTTCATTCTCTAAAATATACGCTTTGTCAAATGAAAACATACTGCGGCTTATACGTGCTGATCTATCAAAACAACATTGCCATCCGGATCTTTGACCATAAAGCTTGCGCGCCCAGTAGTAGATTCATCAATTGGATTATCGATTTGTACCCCACTATTCAAAAGGTGTTTTTGAATGTCTCTCACATCATCAAATTTATCTAGTGTCTGAGCATTTTCATCCCAGCCAGGATTGAAAGTCAAAATGTTCCCTTCAAATATTCCTTGAAACAAACCTATAATGGTGTGTTCATTCTTAAGGACAAGATAATTTTGCTCCATTCCGCCAGCAAATACAGAAAATCCCAACTTTTCATAAAATGCTTTAGAAGTACTTAAGTCTTTCACGCTAAGACTCATAGAAAAGATTCCTAATTTCATAATATCCAAATTTGTGTGTGATACATAAGTCCCGATAAAGATACTAAATAGAAAATATTGTCCAAGACCAATAATCTTGGTCCAATACTGCATTAAAAGATAGGGTAGTGTATCTTTGCAGCCTCAATGGAATAAGAAGAAATGATATCTGCTCAAAATATATTTTTAAAATTTGGTGATCGAACTCTATTTGATGAGATCAATTTTGTCATCAAAGACAATGATAAAGTTGGTTTAGTCGGTAGAAATGGGGCTGGCAAGTCTACATTACTGCGAGTATTAGCAAAAGAGCAGTCTCCCGACGGGGGTGCCTTAGACTTCCCAAATGGAAGAACATTAGGTTTTTTGACGCAAGATATACCCGTGAGTGATGATGTTACGGTTATGGAGGAGTGCCTTACAGCCTTTTCTGAAATGCAGGAAATTCAGGATAATATCGAAAAGCTGAATCAGGAAATGATGACCCGTACGGATTATGAAAGTGACTCGTATGCTAAGCTGATTACCAAATTTACAGATCTCACAGAACGTTTTAATTTACTGGGAGGAGAAAACTTTAAAGGAGAAACCGAGAAGGTACTCAAAGGGCTAGGCTTTAAAGAGGTAGAGTTTGATAAAAAACTCAAAGCACTTTCGGGCGGCTGGCGTATGCGAGTTGAGCTAGCGAAATTACTTTTACAAAAGCCAAATTACTTACTTCTGGATGAGCCTACCAACCATCTAGACATCGAATCTATCCTGTGGTTTGAAAGTTTTCTGAAAACATATCCAGGTTCGATAATACTGATTTCTCACGATAAGAGATTTTTAGATAATACCACCAATAGAACTTTAGAAGTAGAAATGGGTAAGCTCTTTGATTATAAGATGCCTTACTCAAAGTACCTTGAGGAAAGAGCGATTAGAAAGGAGCAACAAATATCTTCTTTCAAAAATCAGCAAAAAAACATAGCTCAAAAAGAACGCATCATCAGTAAGTTTATGGCAAAGGCCAATAAAACGAAGATGGCGCAGTCTATGCAAAAGCAGCTCAATAAGATGGAGCGTGTAGAGATTGATCAAGAGGATACAACTGTGATGAACTTGCGATTTCCTCCACCATCTAGATGTGGAGAGATTGTATTTGAAGGTAAAGGCATTCATAAATCGTATGGGGAGAACCAGGTATTGCGAGGGGTTGATATTCAAATAGAGAGAGGAAATAGGGTGGCCTTCGTGGGTCAAAACGGACAAGGTAAAACGACCCTCGCAAAAATAATAGTCAAGACTCTAGAAGCAGAATCTGGCGAATATGGCCTCGGCTACAATGTGGAGGTAGGGTATTACGCTCAGAACCAATCAGATGAATTGCCGCGGGATTTGACTTTGCTGCAAGTCATGGAGAACAATTCGCCACCGGAGCAAAGAACGAAGTTAAGATCCATCTTAGGTAGCTTTATGTTTAAGGCTGAAGATGTAGATAAGAAAGTGTCGGTGCTTTCAGGAGGGGAGAAAGCAAGGTTAGCTTTGGCTTGCATGCTATTGCACCCGTTCAATTTGTTGGTCTTGGATGAACCTACAAACCATCTTGATATCTTATCAAAAGATGTGCTGAAAAAAGCATTGATGAAGTATGAGGGGACTCTTATAGTAGTGTCTCACGATAGAGACTTCCTAGAAGAGCTGACCAACACCACCTTTGAATTTAAGGATCGAAATATTCACCACCATATGGGGGATATCAATGAGTTTTTGGAAAAGCGTGCCGTAGAGGATATGCGTATGCTCAGTAAAAAATCTGAATTGGATAAGGCGGAGAAAGCAACTGGTGGTCTAGGTACAGAGGTCGACTACAAAGAGCGCAAGCAGATTCAGAAGGATTTGAAGAATGCAGAGAAGAAAATCGAAAAGCTAGAGGGCGACATCGCCAGTTTAGAGGCCTTGATGGCGGAACCTGATTTTTATGAAAGGGACAATTCTGCAAAGAAGATATCAGAGTACGAATCCAAAAAAGCGTCTCTATCTAAGGTGATGGCCTTGTGGGAGGATGCTGCCCTAAAATTAGATCAACTCGGGTAATAAAATATATGTCTTATTCTTTATTTTTAGACATGACAAAAGAGGAAGAAAAATTTTTAACGCTCCATCCGGCGGGTAAGCAAGGGGTAAATATTCTGAAACGCAGATACGATGTCATCAAGAAGTATATCTTGACAGAGGTCAGGTCAGCTGGTGAGATAAGCTACCAGGACCTGTCTGATAAAGCGGTCAAGGATTTGTCAGAGACCTTTGATGGAAAAGTGGTATGGTATATCGTTTCCGTTAAGTTAGATCTAGAGGCACGTGGTATTATCGAGCGCATTCCAAAAACGTCTCCACATCAAATAAGATTGGTGAAGTAATCTCATAATATAAATCTGAGTAAGGAAATTACTTTTTTTGTGATAGGGGTAGTAGTGGTACGTAGTAGTTATAGATGCTAATGATAGAAGGAGTATCGCAGGCTCGACGAGGTACGAGGAGAGACAAGAGACGACTATCTAGCATAGCATATATCGCTGCGGAGTAGAAACGGATGACCCGCCCAAGAGCGCTTTTCGCGATCTTGGGATCACCCTCATACATCAAAAAAAAAATAAGGAATCAAACAGCTTGATTGATCCAATCTATGCCTTTGATAAGTTGGGCTTGCGTGTCTTTGTAGGGGGGCTGGTCGGAGAGGGCCGCATTATATTCCCAATGTGCTATCGGTGGGAGGCTCATCAAAATGGACTCTGTCCTGCCATTGGTATGAAGGCCAAATTTGGTACCTCGGTCCCAAACTAGATTGAATTCCGTGTATCTTCCTCTACGGAGCATTTGCCATTGCTTATCTTTATCACTGGCAGGCTTGTGAATGTTTTCCTGCACGATGGGCAAGTATACTTGGCAAAATGTTTGGCCGACGGCCTTGACAAAATTCCATCTAGCAGCCTTGTCAAATCCGTCTTCATTGCTCAGTCGATCAAAAAAAATACCCCCTACACCTCGTGTCTCTTGGCGATGGGGAAGATAGAAATAATCGTCCGCCCAGGCCTTGAACTTGGTGTAGTAATCGGCACTGAATGCATCGCAAGTGTTCTTCAGTCCACGGTGAAATGCCTGCGCTTGTGAAGGGATGATGATATGCGGAGTCAGGTCGATGCCACCACCAAACCACCAAACAGTGTTGTCCATCTCAAAGTAGCGTACGTTCATGTGAATGATCGGGACCCAGGGATGGATAGGGTGCAGCACAATGGATACGCCTGTGGCAAAAAAATCCTTGCCAGCAATTCCTAGACTTTTTTCCGCTTGGGGCGGCAAGGGGCCTGCTACCTCCGAAAAATTAACACCTCCCTTCGCAAATACCTCGCTCTTGATAACACGTGTTCTGCCGCCGCCGCCTTCTGCCCGCTTCCAATTGTCTTCTACGAAGTGATGGCCAGGGCTCAGGGCCTCCAGCTGCGAACATATATCATCTTGCAGATCTTGGAACCAAAGGGCTATCGTTTCTTTTGTGATCACAGGTTTAATTTTTGTTTTGCAGCGGCTACCACCTTTTTGCTGTTTCCAATAAATATATCCTCGTCAATAAGGATCACTGGGCGCTTGAGAAAAGTGTACTCTTCAAGAATGTATTTGCGGTAGTCTTTTTCTGTGAGCTCCATTTCATTGAGTCCCATACTTCGATATTTCATAGCGCGTCGACTGAACAATGCTTCGTATGATCCAGCCATCTTTTGCATGGTGTCAATTTGAGTCGGCGTAATTTTTTCTTCCTTGATGTTTTGAAGTTCAAATCCATTACCATCATCTAGTTCTTTGATAATGCGCTGGCAGGTGTTGCAATTCGCTAAATGAAATATTTTCTTCATTATATAATTCGTTTTGACGTGAAAATATGATATTATGCAGCATAATTTATAATCTATGAGTCATAATAATCTCGCTCCTTCTGAATTAATAATTAACCCTGATGGGTCGATATATCATTTGCAGCTGAAATCAGGAGATTTAGCCCAAACGATAATCACTGTGGGGGATCAGAATAGGGTGGAGGCCGTGAGTAAGCATTTTGATAGGCTAGAGATCAAAAAACAAAATAGGGAGTTCACGACGCATACTGGATACATTGGCGATGTGCGATTGTCGGTCATCAGTACTGGAATTGGAACTGATAATATCGATATCGTTTTCAATGAAATAGATGCGCTGTTTAATATAGATTTTGAGGAAAGAAAGATCAAAGAGACCCCTGTTTCCTTAAACTTCGTTCGAATCGGTACTTCAGGCTGTTTGCAAAAAGATATTCCGCTAGATAGTTTTTTGTTTTCTGAGTTTTCTGTTGGGATGGACAATTTGTTTAGCTTTTACGACACGGTTTCTGATCAAAATACCATAAATATTCAAACTAATTTCCAAGATTTCTGTGCTCGGTCAGGAACGCCTCGATATCCAACTGTGTGGCATAAAGGAAATGAGAATCTAATGGAAGCACTGAAAGGTGAAAATGACTATAAAGGGATAACCTTGACTTGTCCAGGTTTTTATGGGCCACAAGGGAGACAACTTCGACTGAATTCAAAATTAAGTCCTTTTTTGGATGCCTTGTCTCACTTTGTGAGTGGCGACCATCGCTTTACAAATTTTGAAATGGAGACTTCTGGTATTTATGGGATGAGTCACCTACTTGGGCATAAGGCTATATCGTGTAATGCTTTATTGGCAAACAGATTGAATGGAACATTTAGCGCAAAGCCTGAAGCTACAATAGAGCGTCTAATCACGCAAGTTTTAGATGGTCTTGTATCAAATCAATCTACTGACACACAATGATAATGGGATCTAGCTGTATGCGGTTGGATTCATTGCGGGCGCGATCTTTTATAAATATCTCGTAGACCACTTCCTGTTCGATAACGGGATTACTAGGGGAGCATGGTATTTGACCATTGTTATAAATGCAGCAGGTGGCAAGTATAGGAAAGCTTATTGTGCCACTAATTGCATTACTTACGCCTTCAATTGGGATTTCGAGGATTCTAAATTCACTGTCCACTTGGGAGGTTCTAGTATCAAGAATAAATATACCTAATGAGTCTCCTCCGATATCGCCGTCGCCATCTTCGAAAAATATGGTTACTCTGGTAGAATCTTGACCCGCAGCAGAGGCTTGATTCATTCTGTTCTTAGTCATTCCTACATTTTCGATGCGAGGAATTTCACTAAACATCGGTTCATTTAGACAACTTGCAAGCATTATAAGACAAGCTGCGGTGAATAGTATATATTTGCCCATTGATACTTTTAGTTTATAACGCAATATCGATATTTTTTATTGGTAGTTTTGACTTTAGCTATAAAATCACATGCAATCTACGCAGTTTTCGCAAAAAATAAGTACACTCTACACGCAGCCGAGCTACTTTGATAGCCTTGCGCTTGAGATATTTATGTATCAAGCTACGGAGAACCAACTATATCAAAGCTACTTATCATTACTAAATATTAACCCTAGAAGTATTTCTAAAGTTGCTGATATCCCTTGTTTACCCATATCTTTCTTTAAGTCTACACCGATAAAAGCTGGACTATGGAGCTCTGAAGCAGCGTTTAAATCAAGTGGAACGGGTGGTACGCAAAGTATCCATCATGTAAATAATTTGCAAGGATATCTACACAATACGGTAGAGAACTTCAAGCATTTTTTTGATTCTCCAAAGGAATATTGCTTTCTTGCCTTGCTTCCCAGTTATCTAGAAAGAGAAGGTTCCTCTTTGATATATATGTTGGATCATTTTATAAATTTGAGTCAATATAAGCAAAGCGGTTTTTATCTAAATCAATATGATCGCCTAAGAAATACTTTGGAAGAATGCAAAGAGTTGAAGATTCCAACTATCCTTTTTGGGGTTCCTTTTGGCTTACTTGATTTTGGAGAGATTTGCCCCATGGATATATCTGACGTTACCATTGTGGAAACAGGTGGTATGAAAGGTCGAAGAGAAGAGCTGACAAAACCCGAGTTATATGCTTTACTCAATCGTTATTTTAGTCCAAAGCATATTTATTCTGAATATGGTATGACAGAGATGTTTTCGCAGGCCTATGCCAAAAAAGCTGGGGAGTTTTTTTGTGCTCCCTCGATGACTGTCCGGATACGAGAACTGAATGACCCATTCCAAATATTAGATAATGGGCGATTGGGTGCGATAAATATATATGATTTAGCTAATTTTGATACCATTAGCTTTATAGCTACCGACGATTTAGGTAGAAGATATTCAGATGGGTCCTTTCGAGTACTAGGAAGGATGGATAATTCTGATTTACGCGGATGCAATCTTTTAGTCGATGAAATTTGACAAATGAAAAAAAAGCAAGCCAAGAAAACAAAAAAGAAATTTAAGTCGATACAAAATTGGAATGCTAAGAATACCTACTTCATAGGATTGTTCTTTTTTGTTTTTGGGATTCTACTTTATGCGAATACGCATAAGCACGACTATACATTAGATGATTTCTCGATTATCAAAGAAAATTATGTCACGAAGCAAGGAATAGCAGGCATACCCACTGCCTGGAAAGAGCACTATCGATTTGGGTACTGGAATTCAACAGCGAGTCTTTATCGACCACTAACTTTGACCACTTTTAATTTAGATTGGGAGCTGGCACCTGATAATCCTGGTTTTGCTCATAAAGTCAATATCTTTTTATACGGTTTGACTGGATTCATGCTTTTTCTGTCATTAATCCAAGTGTTTAGAAAATTTAATCCTTGGATTCCGGTCTTGGTAACTGGGCTTTTTATGGCACATCCGCTGCATGTGGAATGTGTAGCCAATATCAAAGGGCGGGATGAGATTCTTGCTTTTCTTTTTCTCTTTTCCTCAGTATTTACCTATTGGAAATACTTAGATAATAAAAAGATTGTATGGCTGGTATTGACGGTAATAGCTTTTACATGCAGTCTTTTTTCCAAAGAATCTGCGATCACTTTCATTGCTATTTTTCCGTTGATGTTATATTTTTTTAGAGCGGAAACCATTAGCAAAACAGTACCTGGCTTAGCCTTTCTGTTGATACCCATTATTGCGTTTTTATGGAAGCGATATGAGGTAGTAGGGTCCATGGGAGTTGGAGATCCGGATGTGTTGGATAATGCATTGATGGCTGCTACGGATGGGCTGAGTCACTTTGCATCAGCAGTTTCTATCTTGGGAATGTATCTATATAAAATGGTACTTCCTCTAGAATTAGTTCATGAAAAGGGATTTGCTGAGTATGTCCCTATAGGACCTAGTCATTGGAAATTCATACTATCCTTTGTTATCTATCTGGGGCTCGGAGTTTTTAGTATTCTTCAATTCAAAAGAAAGAACTTGGCAGCTTTTGGAATATTGTTTTTCCTATTGAGTATGTCTATACTTTGTAATGTGTTTGTGACGATTGGAGTGCATTATGCTGAACGATTATTATACTATCCACTATTAGGATTTTGTATTGCTTCGGTGAGTGGACTGTTTGCTATTGGGAAATCGCCTCTTACTTCAGAGGGAGACCTAAAAACAAGTTTTGCAAGATCAAGGATCCCTATACTCGTTTCCCTTGGATTTATTATTTTCTTTTCTATCCTCACTATTTTGCGTAATCCAGCTTGGAAAAGCAGTTATACGCTCTACAAAACGGATATTGAAATTTCGCCTAATAGTGCTAAATTGAATTACCATTATGGCTTGGAACTGGTAAAAAAGGGAGTCGATAATAAGACTAATGAAGATAGACAATATTTAGCTCAGGCAAGACTGCAGTTTGAGAAGGCATTGCAAATCAGGCCTGCGTATGCGGATGCCCACGCACAATTGGGTTTAGCTTTTTATCGGGAAAATCAGAAAGATCAAGCAATGCGATCGTATGAAAAAAGCTTAAGTCTAAAGCCCAATAATGCAAAGGTATATTCCAATATGGGGATCATCTATTTTGAATCAAAACAGTTGGCGAAAGCGGAGGAAGTGTATAGAAAGGCGGTGAAGTTAGATCCACGCTTTGTGGATGCACGTAGAAATTTGGGTTCTGTATTAGCTATGCAAGGAAAGTTTCCTGATGCAATTGCTCAATTTAAAGAGGGCGTGAAGTATGCTCCTAATGAGGCAGTGCTTCATTTTTATCTCGGCCAAGCTACCAGAGATGGGGGTAATCAGGAAGGGGCAAAGGTTCATTTTGAGAAAGCGTTTGCATTAGACCCCTCACTTAAGAGATAGCAATTGGAGGATTCTTTGCAACATATCAAGAATTGGAAAAATAAACGACGCGCTCAAAAGAAACCTATCAAGAAGTTTCTCCAGTTGGTTTCTAAACGTAAGAATAAGCAACTGGACAATAAAGCAGCTGATTTACATCAGAAAGCATTCTCAAAGATTGATTGTCTAGATTGCGCCAATTGCTGTACTTCCATTCCGCCCATAGTATCTCGCTCTGACGTAAAGCGCCTATGTAAAGCAACCGGCATGAAAGAGGCTGAATTTACTAGGCAATACCTCCGTCAAGATGAAGATGATGATTGGGTTATGAATACGACTCCATGTCCGTTTTTGCAAGAGGACAACAAGTGCAGTGTATATGAAGATAGACCAAAGGCTTGTCGGAAATACCCACACACAGACGCCGATGAATTTCGCAATAATCTTGGTTTGCATGCTGGTAATGCGTACTATTGTCCTGCCGTATTTTTCATTTTGGAGGAAATGATGAAGGCAGCTGGACATAAGTAGGGGAGACTTTAGTTTTAGATATAAGAATAGAATTTCTATTACCTTTGCGCGGTAATTAAAACCTAGCTCTTGAGTAAGAAAGTAAAAAAGCCAAAGAAGAAAGGAAGACTCCATCGACGCAATGCGCATAGAGAGCGATATGACCTCAAAGCCTTATCTACTACCAGTCCAATCTTGGCCCCCTATGTAAGACTGAATAAATACGGGGATGAATCTATAGACTTCGGAGATCCGGCTGCTGTAAAGGCACTGAATCAAGCATTACTTATTCATTTTTATAATTTGGAATTCTGGGATATTCCTGAGCGCTATTTGACACCCGCAGTGCCCGGACGAGCTGATTATATTCACAATGTAGCAGACTTGATGGCGGGCAAGAACAATGACGTAATTCCGACAGGTTCGACTATCAAGTGCTTAGACATTGGAGTGGGGGCTAATTGCGTATACCCCATAGTGGGAAATCATGAATATGGATGGCAGTTTGTAGGTGTAGATATAGACCAAGGGGCAATTGATTCTGCCCAAAACATCTTAGGTGAAAATGTACATTTGAAAAAACACATTGAGCTTAGGCTACAGCCTGAAAGTAAAAACATGTTTACGGGTGTATTTCATCAAGAAGAGCGGTACGACCTTGTCGTATGCAATCCTCCGTTTCATGCGAATTTGGGAGAAGCACGATTTGGTTCACTTAGAAAACAAAAGAACATAAATGTAGAGGAGACTTATGGACCTCCTAAGTTGAATTTTGCAGGTAGAAGTAATGAGCTTTGGTACAAAGGGGGAGAAAAGAAATTTATCCGTCGGATGATAACGGAGAGCAAGGACTTTGGAGGAAAGTGTTTTTGGTTTACTTCTCTTGTCTCCAAACACGAACATCTTGAGTATTTCTATAACCATATAGAAGATATTGGTGCATACGAATTAAACACTTTGCAAATGGGCCAAGGCAACAAGAGGAGTAGAGTCATAGCGTGGACTTTCTTGAGTCCTAAGCAACAAGAACTTTGGGCTACTGAGCATTGGAGCAAAGCCTCCATTAAGAAGGAGGAAGAGTAATCTCTCGCACTATAGTTTCAGGAATTCAAGATGTGAAACCTAAACCAAAAGAATGGAATCTTTTTAAAAGCAAATGTTCAAATTTCCATCCTGAGTAGAGTTTAAACCTTGCCATTAAAACGATAGAGAAGGGCAGCGTGACCAATACTCTGAGTCATTTTTCACTTATTACAAGACTATTTGTACATTGTGAACAGAAACATATAATCTTCTCAAATAATACGGAATGGTAAGCCCACAATTTAGATACTTTGACCTTAATAATAACGTGTATACTATCGATAAGCTTAAAGTCGAATTTGAACCTTTGACCAAAGAGAAATCCTTTACAGGGAAATATGATGGTGGCAAAGCGACTAAGGGCAAGTTGACACAAAAAAATCACGACAAACTTTCTTCAAAAATTGATACCATACTGGATAGTAAATCTCTGCGAATCAAGCATAGATCGGGTGTTTGCGCGATGCTGATTGTATACGGAGAAGAGAAGACTAAAAGAGTGATTTTACCAGAATCGCCAGAACAAGGTAAGATAGATGAGCTATTGAGAAGTGCTTGCGGACTTGACTAGATACCATTATTTGTTGCCATTAAATTTAGCGGGCATAACTGGCTTGACCTCTTTTTTTGCTGCATCATGTTTAAACTTGATACGCATAGGTACATATTCACTTTGATAGGATGACCAAGGTACACTCTTGTGCTGATCCTCACCGAAGTACGTCATAATGATTTCAAATTCTTGAGCGGTGCGAAATCCAGGTATAGATTGAATGATATTCATATTTTCATCAATAAAAACTAGCGTTGGATAACTCAATTGGCCTTTAGTAACTGCCAAGGCGAACTCGTGATAGCTTCTGCCTTTGCCTTTATCGATGAAGCTGAAATTTTGACCAGCAAAATTTATATCTTCTTTCTGCTCTGCGTCTAGCTTAACGGGATAGTAGTTTTCATTGAGATAATTAGCGATGTGGTTTTTTTGAAAGGTCGACTTATCCATACGCTTGCACCATCCACACCATTCTGTAAATACATCAATCACTATTTTACGCTGTTCCACCTTTTGGAGCTCAATTGCTTCTTCAAAGGTGTACCACTTAACCGGTGCCTGTGCTGTAACCTGGCTAGCCAAAAAGGCTGAGAAAATAATTATGAGGATTGTCTTGTACATATTTAGCCAAACTATTCGCTTTAGTAAAATAACACTATTAGAACATAGGAATCAAATAGAAATGTGTTCTAATGTATATTTTAAAAAAACCTTAACTATAAATAACATTATTTGGACTTAATAGTAATGTAATTTCGTCATTATAAAGCTTAAAATTCCCAATTTGAACACCTTTTAGCCTAGGGGCTTCCAAACCATCATGCAAAATTTTAGTGCTTTTTATTATACGTACTTCATCCCATAGCCCCGCTTCTATAAAGCTATTCAGTAGGCTAGATCCACCTTCTACAAGTAGGGTATTGCGTTTAGCATCGTACAAATCATTCAGAACTTGAGGTATCAAATCCTTGTTGTGTAAGATTGATTTGTATTCAAGATTAGAAGTTTTTTTTTGCTGAGTTGTTTTTTTTGTATATATCCAAGTCGGAACTGTACCGTCCTTAATAAAAGCTGTTTCAGGAATTTTACTTTGAAGATCAATGGAAATTCTGAGAGGCGATTTGCCTTGAAATTGCCTAGCTGTTAATTTTGGATTGTCTATCAAAACTGTATTAGTTCCTACCATAATCGATTGAACCTCAGTTCTCCATTTGTGTACTAGCCTTTTAGAGTAAGCGTTACTCAGCCAAGTTTGTTGCCCTCGTTTGGACATGAAACCGTCCGCGCTTTGAGCAAACTTAAGGATAATGTAAGGTCGCTTTCGACTTACAAACGTATTCCTTATCCGTGCGATAAAATTGCCTTTGCGTTTTAGTACACCATGCCGAACCTCATGTCCATTATCTTTCAAGACTTGGATTCCTGAAAAGTTAACGCCTTCTGTTTTATCTATGCTTGAAACCACTACTTTGGGGATTTTGTGATTCATAATAAGCTGACTACAAGGAGGAGTCTTTCCATAAATATTACAGGGTTCTAAAGACACATAAATAGTGCTATTCTGAAAATTTTCGATATTTTTTTTAATAGAAGATTGTATGGCTATAACTTCTGCATGAGAATTTCCGTATTCTTTGTAGAAGCCTTCCCCAAGAACTTCTTCATGTGATACAATTAGCGCACCGACTATAGGATTAGGGGAGACTCTACCAGTGCCCAGTCGAGCAAGATCGAAGCAGCGCTGGATACATATTTCATTTTTTATTGACATACAATCGTCTAATATTTAGGCCTTTAACATTAAAATTTAAATAAAGCGTCTATTTTATTTGTACCTTAGATTTGATTCAAGACTAAATGAAGCATTTACCAAAAAACCAATTAACACCTTGATTAAAAAACAAGGAAACTGATTATTAACCCTATAAAACAAATTATTTTGCTTTACAAAATTAAACTAAAAAATTCCCACGAAATTGTATTGATAGACGAATTCGTATTCGAACAACTATCAAGTGATACTTACTTCAAAAAAGTAGATTTATTTAATAATCTTAGGCGCCATTCTAGTGGTTGTGCGGTTTTCCAAAAAACTACTAAAAAGCCAGAAGGCGGGTATGCAACTAAGACTATTTACTTACACAAGTTGATAGCCGAGCGCTTCAAGTTAGAAGAAAAAAGCGAATCTAACGACCTTGTTGGAGCAAAAAATGATAATAAGCTTGATTGTAGACTTGAGAATATATGCTGGCGATCTAGAGCTGTAGCAAGCAGAAAAAGAAAAACTAGCTCTAAGACAGGTTATACAGGAGTTTATAAAGAGAATAACCGATACAGAGCTGTAATATCATTAAATCGCAAATCCATCCATATTGGCATGTTTGATACTCCCGAGAAGGCGGCATTAGCTTATAATCAAAAATCTAAAGAACTTTTTGGTGAGGATGGAAAGCAAAATATTATCAAAACACCAGAACGTCCAATGGATCAAGAGGTTACACCAATAGCAAGTCGTACAAGTATGCCAGAGCATACTCCAGAGTCAAATGGATCTGCTCAAGGATAATTCTTCTAGACTTTTTCTTTACATAATATAAACGCTCTTTTGACGAAGGATTGCTACTTTTGCCTTTATGGCAAACATAAAAAACGATCTATTTCTTCGAACATTAAAAGGGCATTCTGTGGAACGTCCACCAGTGTGGCTTATGCGCCAGGCTGGTAGGATACTTCCACAATACAGAGCCATTCGTTCAAGTTTATCTGGTTTTAAAGAGTTACTTTTTACTCCTTCATTAGCGGCAGAAGTTACTGTTCAGCCAGTGGATGAGTTAGATGTTGATGCAGCAATCATTTTTTCTGATATACTCGTAATACCGGAGTGCATGGGATTGGATTACGAGATGGTTGAAAAAAAAGGCCCGCTTTTTAATCAAACTATTCAGTCTAGTAAAGATGTAGAACAGTTGATATCCGGTCAAATAGCAGCGGAAAAACTAGAATACGTTTTTGAGGCAATCCGTTTAACAAAGGATTTGCTAGATAACCGAGTTCCATTAATTGGATTTAGTGGCGCTCCTTGGACATTGCTAGCGTATATGGTGGAAGGTAGTGGTTCTAAGACATTTAGTAAAGCAAAACGCCTTTTGTATAAAGATCCTGAACTAGCTCATAAGCTACTTAATGCCATAACTGATACCATCATAGCCTATCTTAAATTGAAAATAAAAAATGGGGTAGACACCATTCAGCTTTTTGATTCTTGGGCAGGTATCTTGACTCCTGATTTATACAATAATTTTGCAGCGCCCTATTTAGCCAAAATCTGTAAAGCGATAGATGAGGTTCCAGTAATCGTGTTCGCGAAAGGAGCATGGTTTTCTTTTGATGTATTAGCTGAAATGGAATGTGAGGCCTTAGGCGTTGATTGGACTATAGACCCTAAATTTGCGCGTAAGGCAGCAAAAGATAAAATTTTGCAAGGAAATCTAGATCCCTGTCAATTATATGCCGATGAAAAGCAAATTGAATCAAAAACGCAAGCGATGTTAGAGCAATTTGGCCAGGGGCATATTGCTAATTTGGGGCATGGAGTATACCCAGATACTCCGTTAAATGGAGTGAAAACATACGTGAATACCGTCAAAAATTATAAATATAGTAGCTAGTTTGCTAGAAATTAGCATTTTTGATCTCAGTGGCCTATTTTGGCCTCTCAAATGAATCAATAATAACATTCTATGGGTTGGTTTAAACGCCTCAAAGAAGGAATACAAACAGCAACACAAAACAAAAAAGAGGCTCCAGATGGTCTGTGGTTCAAGTGCAAATCTTGTAATGAAACTTCAACTAATAAGGAGTTAAAGGAGAACTTTTTTAAATGCCCTTTTTGCAATTATCACGTTAGAATAGGCTCGCATGATTATTTTGAAATGATCTATGATAATGGAAAGTTCGTAGACCTTTTCAATAATCTAGTGTCAAAGGACTTTTTAGATTGGACAGATCTTAAGTCTTATTCGGATCGACTCACTACAGCTCACGAGAAGACAGATGTAATGGATTCCATTAGCGTGGCTTATGGTAAGGTAAATAAAATGCCATTAGTGATTGCGGCTATGGATTTTAGTTTTATAGGTGGATCAATGGGCTCCGTCATGGGAGAAAAAATTTCTATGGCGATCGACTATTGCATAGAGGTGGGTGCCCCTTTTATGATAATCAGTAAATCTGGTGGCGCAAGAATGATGGAGAGTGCCTTTTCACTCATGCAAATGGCTAAGACTAGTGCAAAGTTGACCTTGCTTGCAAAGAATAAATTACCTTATTTTTCGTTTCTAACAGATCCAACTACTGGTGGTGTCACTGCCTCTTTTGCCATGTTAGGTGATATAAATTTTTCCGAACCTGGAGCGTTGATCGGTTTTGCTGGTCCAAGAGTTATCAAGGAGACGATAAAGAAAGACTTACCCGAAGGATTCCAACGTTCAGAATTTTTAGTTGAGCATGGTTTTCTTGACTTTATTGTAGATCGAAAAGATCTAACCAATAAAATTGGAGAACTACTTGCCTTCTTTAATTCGGCAAGTAAAGCATCTTAGGCGTTTTAATAATATTTGTATTGAATAAAAGAGGCATGAACTACAAAAAATCATGCCTCTTTTTTAATAACAGAAGCGTATCTACATCTTATCCAGAGGAGTAGTGAAAATGGCCTTAAAAGTTTTCATGGCATTTACTAGATAACTTAATTTTACATTTTCGTTCGGACTGTGCTGATTATTGTCTGCGTTTACCATAGGCACAATTACAGCTGGCACCTCAAGTGCTTTGATAAAGGGAGCCATAGGCACAGTTCCACCCATAATCCTAATATTGATAGGATCTTCATTATAGTTATTTTTGATGGCAGTGTTTAGCCATTTCCCGATGGGTGCATCTAGGTCGGTTCTAAAGGGAAGGACACCTCCTCTAGCAGTCATAGTAACCAATCTAGGGTGCGCTAATCTTTGTTCTTTTGTGGGCTCCGTATCTAAGATGGAGTATCCTTTTGACTCAATATGTTTACGTACCAAGCCAATTAATCTATCAGGGTCACTTTCGGGAACAAGTCTGATATCAACAGCAGCAACGGCATTATCGGGCACAATGGTTCTAGCTTGCGCACCTACCCAGGCAGACCGTAGGCCTCTTATATTTAGAGAAGGGTATTGTAAAGATTCTTGGTAATTAGCGCCTACCTTTTCAGGTGTATTGATTTGAAGTAGTTGATGAATTTTTTCTGGATTATCAGGTACAGATGCAAGTATTGCCTTTGTTTTCTCGTCTAGATGAATACCATCGTAATACCCTTCGATAGTAACTCGGCCATCCTCGTCTTTCATAGAACCTAAAAGTTGAGCTAATCTTAAGGCTGGGTTAGGCGCGTAGTTGCCATAGTGGCCGCTATGTTGGGGTTTTACTGGACCCCAGACTGTCAAATGAAAGCTTGTCATACCTCTACAGCCAAAGATTAAAGTAGGGTGACCAGAAATATGTATTGGTCCATCATTTATGATTAAGGCATTTGCAGATAGGAGTGCTAAGTTTTCTTTTACTGCCGTGGCCAAATTTGGACTACCTAATTCTTCCTCAGAATCTAATAGAACCTTGATATTACAGGATAGATTTTCTTCACCAGTTTGATCAATTGCATTTAGAAATGCAATTATGGGCATTTTATCATCTGAAGCAGAACGGGAGAAAATTCGCCAATCAAGGTTTATTTCTAAATCAATAGATGACCAAGCTATTTCTTCCCAGGACTCATTTTCGATGTGTTGCTTGAGCACAGGAATGTAGGGGTCAGCTTGATCCCACTTGCTACGATCAACCGCTTGCCCATCCATGTGCATATAAAATAGCACGGTAGGCAACTTTTCTGAGATTATTTTTTCTGCAAAAAGTACTGGATTCGACAAGGTTTGCACCTCTTGTGTCTTGAATCCTCTTTTGTGAAAAGCGTCTTCGAGCCATTTAATATTGGACTTGATATCATCCCTATTAAGCCCATTATTTGGAATAGAGAGAAACTCCTTTAGTTCTAGTATTGCATTTTTTGTTTCTTCCTTGGTTTGGGTAAAAATGGAAGTCCAGCTTAAGAGCAATGAAACTATAAAAACATGTTTAAGCATATAGCTACGTTTTATACAGCTCTAATTTATCAATTATTACAAATAGATAGGGTGAAATTCTAAGTTTACTCTTCTTTTATCACCATCAATCCTTTTTGAAAGGGATCTAAATGTTCTACTAAGTATTCAATATAGCTTTGTCCATATCTTGTATAAAAGGTAAGGAAGTTTTCCTTTCGTTCTTGTAGATTATTGGCAGGAAAAAGTTTTGCTTTGATACTTTTCAATTGACTGATACCTGTGTCGTGCTTATTCTTTTCTGCTTTTTTTAGACGCCCCTCCAAGTTCTCAAGGGACTTAATGTGTTTAGCTCTCTCTGCTTTTACAGTGGCTACGAGAGACTTGTCGACTTTTTCTACTGCGCTAACTATTTCATCGTAGGTTGTGGATATAGCTTCTTTTTGTGTTTCTAGAGTGAATTCATTCTCTGAATGCTTTTTCAAGAAAGCAGCGACCATAATATGTTCCTCCTCCAGCAAATTTTCTAAGCTAATAGAGAGTTTGTTGAGTTTTTTTTGATTTCCCTTATCTATAATCAATACAGAATTTCTTCTGATTAGCATCGGGAAATTGATTCCATAATATTCAAATTGACTTTGACGCTCCATCCAGTAGGCCAATTCACCACCACCACCTACATAAGCCAAGTTCGGCATAATGTACTCCTGGTAAACCGGACGCAGCACTACATTCGGAGAAAAACGCTCTGGGCTTTTATGGATCTCCTCTCGGATTTCATCCTCTGTAAAAGAGATATTTTGATTGTTGACTTTGTATATACTGTCTTCAAACACAATGCGCTCTCTGTAGCCATCTCCAAGATAAAAGAGGTTGATTTCACGAGGATACGCTTGGTTGGAGAATCCAGCTTTCTCAAGACGCGCCACCGTTTCTTGTACAAAGTCAACGGACTTTCTTTCAAAAATTTCCTTTTCAATGATCGGGATAAATGCTTCCTTCAGACGCTTATCACTCATGTCTAGCACAATTAGTCCATAAGATCCAAATAATTCATTGACCAGATAGCGCATCCCTTGCCCATAGCTTCTATGCTTTGTGAAAGCTGTATGTATGGTGCTGTATATATCTTGCGCAATAGGTCTGTCTCCCAATAGTTCTTTTAATTCTTCTAGTACTGGGCCCAAGCTATCATTATTCAGTTTGCCAACAGAGCCGCCTGTACTATTCTCCCAAACTAATTTTTTGCCAAATACTTGAGCAGTACTGATTTCTTCAAAATCATGATCTTCCCCTCCAGTAATGAAAACGGGAACTACATAATTGTTTGACAAATCGCTATTCAGTCTTTGGGATAGGTTGATGACGGAACATATTTTATATATAAAATAAGAAGGTCCCGTAAACAATGAAGGTTGATGAGCTGTGATTACACTATAGGTATTTTGCTCCAAAAGCTTATCAATGTTTATCTTAGTCTTGGCAGAAATATTGAAGGTTTGGTATTGTTCAAGCAAAACCGAAGCAAGCAGTTTTCTGTTGATATTAGCATTCTTTTTATCTTGAATGACATCCTTGAAATTGGCAAAATCCGGCTGGTATTTGTAGAATTCTCGCAGTGCTGGTTCTTCATCGACATAAGCCTTATCTCTAGCAGATATTTGACTGATTTGGCTGTAATCAATGAATGATTTTTCAAAGGTGACTTTCTTTATCTTAGGTGCTGTATCCATCATATCGATATTAACAAATGAGTCTTTTTTATGTTCCCATTATTGTTACCCTTAATATATAGTGAATATTTACTATTTAGGCATAGCATTCCGTATTTTCACGCTAATTGCAACAACGAATCTATTAAAATTATTCATGAAAAAGTATGTTTTAGCCCTTGATCAAGGAACGACTAGCTCTAGAGCTATTTTGTTTGATCATGCAGGCCGAATAAAAGGAATAGCCCAGGAAGAATTTGCACAACATTTTCCCCAGCCAGGGTGGGTGGAGCACGACGCTAATGACATTCTAAGATCACAGATAAAAGTAGCCAAAAAGGTTCTTGCCAAGCATAAGATCAATGCGAGCCAAATAGACTCCATAGGGATTACAAATCAGCGAGAAACTACTGTCATGTGGAATGCAGATACTGGCGAGCCTATCTGTAATGCAATCGTATGGCAGGACAGAAGAACTGCGCCAATCTGCAATAAGATAAAGAAGGCTGGTCTAGAAAAGTATATCCGCTCGAATACAGGTCTTGTAGTAGATGCATATTTTTCTGGGACAAAGATAAAATGGATGCTGGACAACATTCCAGACATCAGGAAAAAAGTCAAACAAGGGAAAGTACTTTTTGGTACGGTCGACACCTGGCTTTTGTGGAATCTTACTGGTGGCAAGGTACACGCCACGGACTATAGCAATGCTAGTCGCACCATGATCTATAATATCAAAAAGCTATGCTGGGATAAAAAGATATTGTCCCATCTCAATATACCAGCAGAGGTATTGCCAGAGGTCAGGAATAGCAGTGGTGATTTTGGAACAACAGATAAATCTATCTTCGGTTTTTCTATTCCGATCACGGGTATTGCTGGTGATCAGCAAGCTGCCCTTTTTGGGCAGACTTGCTTCACAGCTGGTATGGCAAAGAACACCTACGGTACGGGCTGCTTCATGTTGATGAATACGGGTGAGAAAGCTTTCAATTCAAAAAATGGTTTACTCACTACGATAGCTTGGGGTATAAATGGTGAGGTAACCTATGCCTTAGAGGGGTCAGTATTTATTGCAGGAGCAGCTATCCAGTGGCTAAGAGATGGTCTAAGGATTTTAGACAACGCAGCGGATTCCGAATATTTTGCAAATACAGTATCTGATAGTGCCGGGGTGTATGTAGTACCTGCATTTTCAGGTCTAGGGGCGCCGTATTGGGATATGAATGCTACAGGTGCTATCTATGGATTGACTAGAGGAGTTAACAAGAGTCATATTATCAGAGCTACGCTTGAATCCTTAACTTATCAAACCAAAGATGTGCTAGATGCTATGGAAAAGGACAGTAAAGTTACTTTGAAAAAGTTACGTGTAGATGGTGGTGCATCTGCTAACGATTTCTTGATGCAATGTCAATCAAATATACTTGGTGTACCCGTTGAGCGCCCAAAAGTTATAGAAACTACAGCATTGGGTGCGGCTTATCTCGCCGGCATTCACACTGGGTTTTACGATATGAAGCGCATCAGTAAATCATGGAAAGTAGACAAAGAATTTAGAGATAAACTGAACGACAAGGAAAGAAAACAACTGTACGCGGGTTGGCAAAAAGCCGTCAAAAGAACCATGATGTAATGGAAGCAACTGAACAAATAGATGCCCTTTTAGCACCCATATTTGATCCCAATCAGACATCAAATATTATTGATGTCAGAACACCTGCGGAGTATAATCTAGGTCACATCATAGGGGCTAAGAATATTCCTTTACTTTCAAACGAAGAAAGGGTCGAAATAGGAACTCTGTATAAACAATCAAGTCCTGAGCAAGCCTTTGATAGAGGCATCGAATTGGTAGGGCCGAAGATGCACACTTTTCTCAAAGAAGCTAGGCAGTTTATTGGGAACCAGGAGGCGACCATTTATTGCTGGCGCGGAGGAAAACGAAGCCAATCAATGTCCTGGTTATTTAACATGGCCGGGTTCAAAACAAGCACTATTCCAGGAGGCTACAAAGCGTATCGCAAAGGTGTAGCTCGAGTACTCGGCAATAAAGCATTAAAGCTGATCGTCCTTGGGGGAAAAACGGGATCAGGAAAGACAAAAATTCTGCACGAACTCTCAGCGCAAGGAGAACAAGTCATAGACTTGGAGGGATTGGCCAATCATAAGGGGTCAGCCTTTGGCTGGATAGGAGAGGCCGCTCAACCATCCATCGAACATTTTGAAAATTCACTAGCGCATCAAATCAAAAGTTTGGATCTGACAAAGTCCATTTGGATTGAAAATGAAAGCCGAATGATTGGGCGCATCGCTATCCAGGAAGACTTTTGGCCGATTCTTAAAGCCAGCCCACTCATCAATATATCTATCCCTAATAAAGACAGGATACAACATTTGATTGATACCTATTCTAAAGATGATCCACAGGATTTAAAAATCGCCTTTGAAAAAATACAGAAACGCCTGGGGGGCTTGAGACTAAAACAGGCAGTGGAGGCAGTCGACAAAGGGGACTATGCAAATGCTGCCGCTATCGCGCTGACGTATTATGACAAATCTTACACAAATTTGCTAGAGAAAAACAAAACGGAGTTTATTTATAAGATTAATTTTGAGCACGGAAATTTTGCAGAAATTGCAAAGGATCTTATTGTCTACAAACATAAAATATAAGGATAGTGAATAAAACAGAAGAAATAAAATTGACGCAATACAGTCATGGTGCAGGATGTGGGTGCAAAATAAGTCCTCAAGTACTTGATCAGATTTTGAAAACAGCACAAGAGAAAATACCTTTCCCCAATCTGCTAGTTGGTAATGATGAGAGAGATGATGCGGCGGTAATGGACATCGGAGATGGAAAATCTATCGTGAGCACTACCGACTTTTTTATGCCCATCGTGGATGATCCTGTTGACTTTGGGAAGATCGCTAGTATCAATGCTATTAGCGATATATACGCTATGGGCGCAAAGCCTCTGATGGCGATTGCTATCCTAGGCTGGCCCGTGAATACTGTACCTATTGAATACGCCAATATGGTGATCGAAGGTGGACGAGCAGCCTGCGCGGAGGCTGGCATACCCTTGGCGGGTGGGCATAGTATCGATAGTCCAGAACCTATATTTGGTCTAGCGGTCACCGGTATTTTAGATACCAAAAACCTCAAAAAGAATGGAGGTGCTCAGGAAGGAGATTATTTGTATTTGTCAAAAGGGCTAGGAGTGGGCATCCTGTCTACTGCTCAAAAAAAGGAAATTAGGCTGCCAGAGCATGACCATATTGCTACAGATAGTATGCTGAAGCTCAATAAATTAGGAGCAGAATTAGGCAAGCAAGATTACGTACATGCTATGACGGATGTGACCGGATTTGGATTACTTGGCCACCTTACAGAAATGTGTGCAGCCAGCCAATTGTCTGCCGAACTTATCTTTGATCAAGTCCCACTATTGCATAAAGAAGCGCTAGATTACTACCTTGATAAAGGGAGTGTCCCAGGCGGTACCAATAGAAATTGGGCGAGTTATGGACACAAGATTGCACCCGTTTCAGATTACCAAAAGAACATTTTGGCCGACCCACAGACAAGTGGTGGTTTGCTCGTTGCCATCTCCGCAGACCATAAAGACGAATTTGAAAAGCTTATTGAAAACTCAGAATATTCAGCACATCCGATAGGACAAATGAAAGCGAAAATTGAATTCGATGTGTACGTAAAGTAAAGCATGTTAAGGTATATATTCAAAAGGCTGTTAACGGGTATTGCAGTCATCATTACTATTGTGATGCTGATTACGACGATTATATTTTTAGCGCCCGTTGACCCTGCCCAACTTACCTTTGGTCAGCGCGCAGAGACAGGAGCTGTGGCGGCAAAGCGCACGGCACTGGGCCTGGATAAACCGCTTTACATACAGTTGTATTATTACTTGCGAGATATTTCTCCGATCAATATTATCTCTCTGGCAGATGCGCAAAAAAGGAGGTATGCATTCACCTCGATTATACCTTTAGGGAAGAAAAAACTTATCCTGAAGAAGCCATATTTAAGAGAGAGTTATCAGACCGGGCGCAGCGTTTCTGCCATACTTTCAGAAGCTATTCCCAAGACGATTTTGCTGGCGCTATTTGCCATTACCTTGGCCAGCATCTTAGGTATTTTTCTTGGCGTGATCGCCGCAGTTTATAAAAATAGTTGGACAGATAACATTGCGGTCGTTTGCTCGGTGATTGGCTATTCATTGCCGAGTTACGTCACCGCTATTATTTTAGCCTTGATCTTTGGATACTATTTAGGAGACCTAACTGGACTCAATGTGCAGGGCAGTATACTAGAGCTTGATGATTTTGGAGACCCTGTGTACGTTTTCAAAAATCTACTTTTACCGGGTATCGCTTTAGGGATTCGACCGGTTGCGATCATCACTTTGTTGACGCGATCCTCCATGCTTGATGTGCTAAATATGGATTTTATGCGGACCGGAAAAGCCAAGGGTTTGCAGAAAACTAAGCTGATTTTCAAGCATGGTTTACGCAATGCTCTGAACCCTGTAGCTACGGCAATTACTGGCTGGTTTGCAGCCTTATTGGCAGGCGCATTCTTTGTGGAGAATGTTTTCAACTTCAAAGGGCTAGGGGAGGTAACGGTAACCGCTTTGATCAATTTTGATATACCTGTCGTCATGGGTGCCGTTATATTTACTGCGATTACTTTTGTCATCATCAACGTATTGGTCGATATCCTGTATGCCTATTTGGATCCTCGTACCGTCTTGTATTAATCCACTTGTGAGATTGTGCAGTATCATTCTTACTAAAAAGATTCTTTGGAGATATGCCGAATGAAAAATCGGCACCTGGCTATCCGAGACGCCACTTCGTTCTGGTCACGAAGAAAAATCGTGACTGCTCCCTTCCGTCGCATCTCTACTATCCATTATCCTTTCGCTCTCCGAGCGACGAGCTTCGGGCGCTGCGCTACTACGCGATGGTGTCATAATAGGTAGTGAAACCATAAAAAATATTGCGTCATATAATTTAGGGATGTACAGAAATATCATATTTCATTGAGATAAAAGGTTTTACATCTCAAAATCTCTAAATGATTACCTCATTTTTAATATTATTGCTTTAAAAACAGGGTTATTCTCAGACTCAATTTGTCATGATTTTTAAAAGAAAATCACGCCAAATTGGTTCTTGCCACCCCAAATACCTTGGGTTTCCACCCTGGGCTATAATAAGGTCACCCCCTCTGGGGGTTCTTCTCTTACTTCTGAATAGCCCTAATTTATGATACAGGGCGATGCGGTTCAGCTATAGCCCTAGAGGACAAGAGGTGGAAGTGGTTCCGACTTTTTCGTCGGAAGTAACGGACGACTCGACCACAGCCTGATAAGGCGTGTGGATGGCCCCCGATAATAATTACAGACTCAATAAAAAAAGTAGAGACACTTTTACTGGTGCCTCTACTTATGCAATCTGCAAACTCTCTTTAGTATATATGTTTAGGTATTGTTGTTTTGACCTACGCATCAAAACTTGTAGCCAATCGAGGCGACCACTCGATTTCTACTTTGAGCGAACTGGACACTTTGACCAAATATATTGAGGGACTCTCCCAGTTTGCTATCATTCGATTCGTAACGAAGATCAAAAGTGATTTTTTTGATATCAAATCCGCCTCCTATTTGCCAACCTAGACTAAGCTTGTCCGCGAAAGCTTCCGTCCTTATGTCATCCGTCAATTCGCTGATGCTCTCCAACTGATAATGCCCAACAGGCCCTGCTAATATCCTCAACGGACCCAGTTTGAAACCAGTCAATACAGGCAAGTCAATCGCACGATACTTCTGATTGATAATCGTTTGTCCCAGTTGGTCTTGATCAAAAGTGTAATCAATATTGTCAGAATTAAATACCACTTCTGGCTGCAATAAAATAGGCCCTAGTTTGGCTCTTAAGAAAACGCCCGCATGAAAACCATATTGGGCCTCCTTAACGGCGAGGGTAAAGTCATTGACATCACCACTGAGGACTTCGTCATTCACATTAAAAGTGTTGACTCCACCCTTAAGTCCAAAATTGACTTGAGCAAAAGCCACATGGCTGGATAATAGAATTGCGAGAACAAGAAATACATTTTTCATATGCGGTTATTTTAAGGTTCTATCGTAAAATTGTCTATCTAACGATACTAAGTTAATCCCTATTCTTTCCTTAAGTCACTGATTTGGCTAGATTAACTTTACTTTAAGCTCTATTCTAGCTTTTTTAAATATTAATTAAGAAATGATGCTTACTTTTGAGGCTCATAATTAAAAGGCCAATGGCAATATATACCGCTGATTATTCAGCAAGCTTTCCTAACGTAAATAAGTGCCCTCCTTCTAAGATACCTGAGTACGCATTTATTGGTAGAAGTAACGTCGGTAAGTCCTCGCTGATCAATATGCTATGCGATCGTAAAAAGCTTGCTTTAACTTCTGGAAAGCCTGGAAAAACACAAATGATAAACTACTTTATAATCAATAAAGAGTGGTATCTCGTGGACCTTCCTGGCTATGGATATGCCAAGATCTCAAAAGTAAAAAGAGAGAAGTTTAGAAAGATGATCGAAGGCTATTTACAGCGTCGTACGACTTTACAGTGTACCTTTTTATTGATTGATAGCAATATCAAACCGCAGCAGATAGATATAGAGTTTGTCAATTGGTTAGGAGAAAGCAGAGTGCCATTCGTGATTGTATATACAAAAACTGATAAATCAAAGCCAGTTGAAATTGAGCAGAATATCAAGGCATTTCAAAACGCCCTACTAGAGACCTGGCACGAGTTACCAAAACAGTTTACTACCTCTGCAAATAAACGAACAGGTAGAGATGAGATACTTAATTATATCGAGGATATAAATCAAAAATTTGCTGCATGGAAGCAAAGTTAGGACTCAAATCAAGGAAAGAAAAGCTGTTGGATAATTATCATAAATATCCACCGGTATTTGAAGATGTTCGAGATTGGCCCATCTATAAGGTGAGTGAACTTAGAGATTCATTTATTCTGCAGCTCAATAAAATGGTGTTTGATAGATTGATTTCTACGCATGAGGGTAAGTTGTATGACTTACTTGCCAAGACAATATTTGATGAAAGAATTAGGGTCAAAGAAGAACCGTGGAAGGTTGATCCGCCAAATGAAGCGGCTATGTGGACCAAGCTGCAAAAGAAACTAATCGAAGCTAGGGATGATGGCAACGAGGAAGAACAAATCGCTGCTTATCACAATATTCTCAACGAAATTATCGAAGGCTATTCTGAAGAAATCGTCAGCACATTTAGGCTTAAGACATTCCATTTTGCTAGGCGCTTTCTGACCTTCTTCTTCAATAAGTTATTGAATACTGGCGCGGCGATTCGCAATTTTAGACGAAGCACCTATAAGAAAGGTATGAGTATCCATGAACGGTTAAATTGCCAAGGGGCTGTAGAGGACGTTCGCGAATTGATGAAGAAAGGTACAGTGGTAGCGGTTCCGACCCATTTTAGCAATCTTGATTCTATACTCATCGGCTATGCCATGGACGCAGTAGTCGGACTGCCAGCATTTTCTTACGGCGCGGGCTTGAATCTTTACAATGCTGGATATGCAGCATATTTTATGAATCGTCTTGGGCCCTACAGAGTAGATAGAAGAAAGAAGAATGCCGTTTATCTAGAGACCCTAAAAGGAGTAAGCAAACTGAGTATAGAGTGGGGGGTTAACAATTTGTTTTTCCCTGGCGGGACCAGGTCTAGATCAGGTGCCTTAGAGAGTAAGCTGAAGATGGGTTTATTAGGGACAACTATTGAAGCGCAAAGATCACTCCTAGCGCAAAACAAGAACAAGAAAGTGTTTATAGTGCCTATCGTCTTGGGTTATCATTTTGTGCTGGAAGCGCAGTTCTTAATCGAAGAGCATTTGCGTAGGCAAGGTAAAGAATTGTATGTAAGAAAAAATGATCAGTCCTATTCTATAAAAAAAGTGGCTAGATTTATATGGAGGCTTTTTACTAGAAAGTCGGACATTACTTTGTCCTTCGGTAAGCCTATGGATGTACTAGGGAATTTTGTAGATGCTGAAGGCCAAAGCCTTGATAGGCATGGTAATGTGATTGATATCAAAGATTACTTCAAGACTGAGGGGCGCATTGTAGAGAACTTGCAAAGAGAACGAGAATACACTAAGATTCTTGCGGATAGAATCGTTGAAAGATATCACAAAGACAATATCGTCTTGAGTAGCCATCTAGTAGCATTTGTAGCTTTCCGCTTATTAAAAAATGAGTATTCTAATCTAGATTTATATGCTTTGCTTCGGATGCCTCCTGAAGATTATACTTTTAAAAGGGATAAAATGATAGAGGTGATCGCTCAACTGCGCACGCACTTAATAGAGTTGGAATCTAAAGGGAAAGTACAGTTGGCGCCACAAATATTTTTGGATCCAGAGGATCTTTTGCAAAACGGAATAGAACAGCTTGGCTCTTTCCATGCGATGCAACCACTAATAGTAGACTCGGACTATAATCTTATAGTAAGCCAAAATTTTAAGATACTGTACTTTTATCATAATCGCATGACAGGGTACAATCTTGAGAAATTTGTATAACTTTTTATTCCTCCTCTGTTTTTGATTTTTTGAATAAAATTTCAGAACCAGTTCCTACACCGATAATAGTGCGCATAGCATCTTCTGCTTTAATATCAAGAAATTCTAATTGATCACTCTTTAAGTGAAATATATATCCATTGGTTGGATTGGGTGCAGTAGGAACAAAGACGGTGTAAAGTCCATTTTCATGATTGTGGGTAACAAAACCTGTCATTTTAGTTTGCATGACATCTGCTATTACTACTTGTGAGAAGCTTTTGTCCCGGTTGCTGAGCAATTGTTGTACAGTTTCTTTAATCACATTGTAGAATGGAAGTTTTGCCAAACTTCTCTGCTCAAAATAAGAATAGATTTGTTTTCCGGATCGAGTTCTCACAAATAGACCCACAAAGAAGCACGCCGCTATAATGATAAGAAAGGCAATGCCTTGGAGGATGTAAGTGTTGTTAAGACCTTCTATTTTGATTTGATCAGCTATAGGTTTTACAACAGTGGATGCCAAATCTAGGATAAACTTAGCCAATAAATAGAAAAGGCCAATAGGCAGTAAAACCAAGAGTCCCCCGATCAAAGTTGTTATCAAAAATTGTCTAAAATTTTTCAACATAGATTTACAAATCTTATCTTAATATTCCCAATCTTCTATATATCGCACAAAAATTTTTGCAGTATTTATGGCGTCGCTGATAGCTCTGTGGGCTATGCCTTCAAACTCAAATTCTTCTCTACCTATTGCCCACTTCAAGCCTATTTCCTTTTTAAGTCTGTTTATACGTTGGTATTGCTTTTTCATGTCTATGTGAGGCTCTATCCATTCTGTATCTAGATTGTGAAGCTGTCCATTTTCAAAAAGCATGCGTTTATCAAACTTTCCCCAAGAACAAAGCAAGTAATCCTCCTCCATATTTATCCAATGCTTGAAGTCATAAATTACTTCATCAAAATCTTCTGCTCTGTCTATTTGAGCTTGTGTGATACTGGTTAGTTCTTTGCAATACATCGAAAGTGTAGGCGCTAGTTTTGGCTTTACAAATCGACTAAACTCCTTCTCTATCTCTCCATATGTATTTACCAATACAGCACCTATTTCTATTATTTCCTGCATGTCTGCAGCTGCATGCCCGTTCCAGCATGTTGCTTCCAAATCGTATACGATATAATTCACTTGTTCTTATTCTTTTCTATGTAACGCAAAAGTAGACAATTAGATTAAGTTTATATTCACTTTGGCAGGGTCCAAATTGAACGAATGGGTTTGTGGAAACTAATTGTTGTAATATCTTATAGGCGCAAATCCAAATGATGTCATGTACCTCTAAGGACTTCTTTTTTTACCAATAAATATCTTCATTTCCCTTATCCGCAAATGATTTTCTACTTACATTTGGATATGAAATCAATCTTGTCGTTGATACATTTAGAATTTAAAATGGAACTGAGACGAAAGTATGCCTTGGGTGGTGCTTTACTCTATGTGCTATCTACTGTATTCGTGATTTATACTTCTCTGCAAAATGCAGAAAACCTACCTTGGAACGCATTGTTTTGGCTGGTAGCCTTGTTTATCGCGGTAAATGCTATTGCAAAAAGTTTTGCAGTAGAGCAAGATGGGACGCAACTATATTTGTATCAGTTGGCTAGTGGCATACAGGTGATTTTGGCCAAGATGATCTATAATGTCCTATTGATATTGGTTTTACTATTATTAGCCATGGGAGCCTTTCTACTTTTTCTAGCCATACCCATTCAGCATGTTGGCTTATTCGTAGGTACGGTGGCATTAGGTAGTTTAGGTTTAGGGATTGTGTTGACGTTTATTTCAGCGATAGCTAACAAGACAGATAGTAGCGCCGTTTTTACAGCGATCTTAAGTTTTCCCGTTTTACTTCCCATCTTATTGAGTTTGATAAAGTTGACTAAGGCAAGTTTTGCTGCAGAAAGTACATCCGTTTCTCAAGATATTGTCATATTGCTGGCTATAGATACTATCTTGATTGGCTTGATATTAATATTGTTTCCAATAGTATGGAAAGACTAGATTTTTGCGTTAATTAGAGGCTAGATATTCAACAGACATGAAACAAAATTGGTGGAAATTTCTAGCTGTAGCCCTAGTGCTTTATTCAGTTGTTGTTGGTCTTTTACGCCCACTTAATCCAGGAATACTCAAAGTCAATCCTATCAGTATCGAAGCTGGAAAAAGCTATGATATGACTATTGCTACATACAACACAGACTTTCAATCTGGCGATGATATCCAATCCTATCTGAAGATTAATGACACCTTCGGTATTCAAAGCCAACAGGTAGAAATTCTGGCTCCTAATGAATTGAAAGTCACCTTCGATATTCCTACAAAATTACCAAGTATTTTGCAGAGAGACGCATACTCAATTATTTTGTCTGCGGATCGAGTAGGTACTTTTATACGACCGAGAGCTGTTTCCATTGTACAAAACGAAATTGATATTTCCGGAGCCATTGCAGCTTGGCCTCAGAATTCTTTTGGTGATTTTAAGAAAGCGGCAAAGGCTAATTTTCCATTCAGAGCCATACTCTACGAATCGCTAAGAAATCTATTTTATCATGTCCCGATGTGGTTTGGAATGACGTTTTTATTGATGGGCAGCTTAGTGTGTTCTGTACTGTATCTGGCCAATAAAAATACCCGTATGGATACAAGGGCTGCAGCCATGATCCAAATCGCAGTCTTGTACGGAATATTGGGATGCGCTACAGGAGCAATCTGGGCACGCGGTACCTGGGGTACTTGGTGGACATTCGAGGAAATAAAATTAAATGTCAGCGCGGCTACTCTACTATTGTATTTTGCTTATTTCTTGTTAAGGGCAGCTATTGACGACGAAGTGTTAAGAGCAAAAATTAGTTCTGTGTATAGCATTATTGGATTTGTGGCTGCGGTTTTCCTGCTATTCGTGCTACCGAGAATGGTAGAATCTAGCCTTCACCCGGGCAATGGCGGTAATCCTGGCTTCGGAGGAGAAGACTTAGATAATACCTTGAGAACCGTTTTCTATCCTGCCGTTATTGGTTGGACAGTGTTAGGGTTTTGGATGGCACAGTTAACTTTTAGGGCAAAATTTTTACAAGATTATTTTCTAGAAAAATATGATTAATACTACAACTAAATTGTACCTTACGGACGTATAATAATAGCTTATTTTAAGAAGTATGAAATTAAATGTTTGCACTCTTTTTCTTCTAGTATTCCTCAGTTCTAACCAATTGGTTGCCGCCGATACTATAGATAAAGCTTTGCATTCATCAGGTAAAATCTATTTAGTTGTAGGGACATTAGTCGTCATCTTTATAGGAATTATTATATACCTGTTTACAATTGATAAAAAACTAACTAATATCGAAAATCAAATTAAGGATAATGAGTAACTTCCTAGAAAGTGTAAACCAGAATTTTGATAAAGCGGCCAAGCATACTGGACTAAATAAAGGTCTACTTGAGCAAATCAAAGTTTGTAATTCGGTTTATCAAATGCGCTTCCCCGTTAAGGTGGGAAAAGAATACAAAGTGATTGAGGCTTATAGAGCACAGCACAGTCATCACCGACTTCCTACCAAAGGAGGTATCCGTTTTAGCCAAAAAGTTAATCAAGATGAAGTAGTTGCATTGGCAACCTTGATGACCTACAAATGTGCTATTGTTGATGTCCCTTTTGGTGGTGCAAAAGGAGGTGTGATGATCAGTGCGAGAGATTTCACAGAAAAAGAATTAGAAAATATTACCAGAAGATATACTATGGAGTTGATTCGTAAGAACTTCATAGGTCCTGGTACAGATGTTCCAGCTCCTGATTACGGAACAGGCTCTAGAGAGATGGCTTGGATATTGGATACTTACCTGACTATGAAAGGTGGAGATATTGATGCAGCAGCTTGTGTAACGGGAAAACCAGTTCACCAGTATGGAATTCAAGGAAGAACAGAAGCAACAGGAAGAGGTGTTTTTTATGCATTAAAAGAAGCTTGTTCTTATGAAGATGACATGAAGGAACTTAAGCTCACTGCTGGTCTTAAAGGAAAAACTATGGCCGTTCAAGGTCTTGGTAATGTTGGGTATTATACTGCGACAATATCACAAAAAGAAGGTGGAGTTAAGATTATCGCTGTGGCAGAATATGAAGGTGCTATATATAGCGAAAATGGCATCGACATCGAAAAATTGATGAAATATCGCAAGAAGAAGGGCAGCATCATGGGATTTCCAGGGACAAAGAAAATGAAGTCTCGTAAAGATGTTCTTACCGTAGATTGTGATATCCTAGTGCCAGCTGCTTTAGAGAATCAGATCACGAAAGATAATATGAAAAAAGTCAAAGCGAAAATAATCGCTGAGGCTGCCAACGGGCCCTTGACGGCGACGGCTAGTGAATATCTCCTTAAAAAAGGAACAATGATATTACCTGATATGTATTGCAATGCTGGCGGGGTTACAGTATCTTATTTCGAGTGGCTAAAGAATCTTTCTCATATGCGTTTTGGTAGAATGGAAAAGAGATTTGATCAAGCTAAATATGGGAATATGGTTGACCTAGTGGAGCGTCTTACAGGTAAGACCATTGGAAAGAAAGAAAGACAACTTATTACGAGTGGAGCCGATGAAATCGATTTGGTAAGGTCTGGTTTAGAAGAAACCATGATTACTGCGTACAAAGAAATCAGAGGTATCATGAAACGTAAGAAAAGTATCACTGATTTAAGGACAGCTGCTTTTGTAAGTGCTATCAATAAAATCAGCTCAGATTACCTTTCATTAGGAATCTGGCCTTAATTAAAAAACTCGAAACACACACTATGCGTTTCTAAAGGCTTTCTCTTTCGGTAGAGAAAGCCTTTCGTTTTGTCTCTACATGACGGATGACTTTATAAAAACTTCAGGATTATTTTAGTAGCTTTAGGATATTCTTGGGTCAATATTTCTGTCCTAATTGAATTTGTTGAACAAAACGAGAATTTATGAATAAGTTAATTACACTATTTTTTATCCTTCTATTGACCACAGCCATAGTAGCCCAGGATAGATTAACAGGTAGACAATTTGCCACTCGTTCTGAAGTTATTGCACAGCATGGAATGGTGGCTAGTTCTCAACCATTGTGTACGCAAGTAGGTTTAGATATTCTGAAAGCTGGTGGTTCTGCCATCGATGCAGCCATCGCAACCAACGCTTGTCTTGGTCTGATGGAGCCTACTGGTAATGGCATAGGAGGCGACATATTTGCGATTGTTTGGGATGCACAATCCCAAAAATTGCATGGACTTAACGGCTCGGGAAGATCTCCCAAATCTCTTTCTTTAGAATACTTCAAGGAGGCGGGGCTCAGTAAGATTCCAGCACATGGTCCCTTGCCTGTTTCAGTTCCTGGTGCCGTAGATGGTTGGTTCGAACTGCATAAGAAATTTGGCAAACTCCCAATGAGCCAAATATTGCAACCAACCATAGATTATGCAAATAATGGATTTCCTGTGTCAGAGTTAATCGCTTATTATTGGGGGCGAAGTGTTCCTTTCCTTTCCAAATATCCTGGTTTTAAAGAGACTTATACAATCAACGGAAAGGCTCCTAAGAAAGGAGAGGTTTTCAAAAATCCTGATCTAGCCAATACCCTCAGTATCCTGGCCAAGGATGGCAGAGATGCCTTTTATAAAGGAAGTATAGCCAAGACCATCGCTGCGTACATGAAAGCGCAGGGTGGATTTATAACCTATGACGATTTGGCCACGCATACTTCTACATGGATTGATCCCGTATCTACCAATTATCGAGGCTACGATGTATGGGAGCTGCCACCAAATGGTCAAGGCATTGCTGCATTGCAGATACTCAACATCATGGAAAACTATGATGTACGCACTATGGGTTTTGGCTCTGCAGACTATATGCATTATTTTACCGAAGCAAAAAAATTAGTTTTTGAGGATAGAGCTAAGTACTATGCAGATATGGACTTTGCCGATGTGCCCGTTCGAGAACTTATCTCCAAATCGTATGCAAAAACGCATGCCTCTAAAATCAGCCCAGACCGTGCAGCCAGAAGAATAGATGAACCAAAATTGAAAGATGGAGATACCATATATTTGACAGTTTCAGATAAGGATGGAAACATGATTTCACTTATACAGAGTAATTATCGTGGTATGGGTTCCGGTATGACGCCTACTGGCTTAGGATTTATTTTGCAGGATAGGGGAGAGCTCTTTTCCCTGGAGCCTGGTCATCGCAATGTATACGAACCCGGCAAGCGCCCTTTTCACACCATTATCCCTGCTTTCATCACCAAAGACGGAAAACCATTCGTAAGTTTTGGGTTGATGGGGGGCGGCATGCAGCCTCAGGGTCACGCACAAATAGTAATCAACCTAGTGGATTTTGATATGAATTTGCAAGAGGCTGGAGATGCGCCAAGGATGTTGCATACTGGCTCGTCTCAACCTACCGGCGAACAAATGAACGATGGCGGGATTTTGTTTTTAGAATCTGGATTTAGCAGAGAAGTGATTCGTGACATGATGAAAAAAGGCCACAATATTGATCATAGAGTCGGAGGTTTTGGAGGGTATCAGGCGATTATGTGGGATGATAAAAATAAGACGTATTACGGGGCTAGTGAATCTCGTAAAGATGGTCAGGCGGCAGGATACTGATAGGATATGGATACTTTTGATTTGGGGCTATCCGCTAGTGGACCTGGCCTTCTAGCTCGACTGCCACTGCGGTCGCGTCATCCGCTATATCTACGTATACAGACACATGGCCATGTGTCTGTATACATAGATGCCGCTTCTACCGCTTATCCTCTAGGGCTATAGCTATACGCATCGCCCAGTATAACGAAGCCAATATAAAATAGAACCAATAAAATCTATATGCAAAATCTTGAAGAATTGCTTGAACAATTCAAGTCTATCTTACTAGCAGAGCAATACCTTAAGGAGGTGAACATCCTTCTTCGCAATAAAAGAGAGGAACGAATAAGGCTGGTTGCTGGAGTAGACGCCATCGCAGAAAAGTTAGAAGACCCTGCGGGTTTTAGTGTGCGAAATTTATTCAAACAAACACTTATCAATGAACAAGAGCAGCACGAAATTGAGAAACAGGAATACCTACTTCTCGCTTTGCGGTACAAAGACTGTACTGAAGTGATTAGCATTCTAGAGTTTGAGTTAAGTATTCTCCAAGAGAAAATTATCCATAAAAACCAAATTGAGTTGGCAATGACTCAGGCTTTAGAAGCTGAAGAGATCCATGTACAAAATCTATTGCCTAGCCAAATAAAGAGATTGATAGAGGTAAATGAGTCTATAAAGGATTGCATCAATTTGCATAGAGAAATATATGAAGCTAGATTGGTTGCTGAGAAAATTAAAGAAATTCTAAGTGTGATGCTTGACCACCTTTATGATGCCAAAAGATTTGACCGCTGGGGCGAATTTTACGCTGAGATTCAGGAAGGCAAAGCAAGGAAAAAAGCATATATGGACCAAGCGCATAGAGTATCACATCAAGTAGGCGTATTAATGCAAAAATTGAAATCCGAATTGAATGACATATTTCAATATAAGTCGAAGGTGCAAATGATTAGCTATGAAGAATTGCTTAATTTTCAGACTGGATTTCATGAGTCTATGATCACCGATTGGGTAGTGTCTAATGATGTCATATCTGCCTTGGAAGTAGTAAGTTCCACTGAGAAATATATCCAAAGAATCATCAATTCACTTGATGCTCAAAAAGAAAAAACGGAAGACAAAAAGAAAGACCTGAAAGAAAAAAGAAATACCATTGTAGAAGCGATTTAATAACAGCCTAATAAATTAAGCAAATGAAAAACTTGATACTTATTCTTGTCACACTACTGTTCGTGAGTTGTGAAACAAAAAATACTTCAAGCGTCCCTAAAGAAGCGTTGTATGATTATAAGGTAGAAGAAAAGATTGAAAAACTTGGTATAGAATTGAAAACACCAAAGGCTCCCTCTGGTGCAAATATAGTTAGAGCTGTTCGTTCAGGTAATCTTTTGTTTCTTTCAGGCAAAGGACCTACCAAGCCAGATGGAGAAAATATCACTGGCAAAGTAGGTGTAGACTTAGATACGCAAGCGGGCTATGATGCTGCGCGCCTGGTTGCTATTAACCAGTTAGCCGTACTAAAAGCAGAGCTTGGGGATCTGAATAAAGTAGTGCGCTTTGTTAAAGTATTCGGGATGGTCAATGCCACACCTGAATTTACAGATCACTCAAAAGTGGTCAATGGCTTTTCTGATCTCATAATTGAGGTATTTGGAGAAAGAGGGAAGCACGCCAGAGCTGCCGTTGGGATGGTTTCCTTACCTGGGAATATCGCTGTTGAGGTAGATGTAGTAGTAGAAATCCAAGACTAGCCTTTTCTTTACTTATTTTTTGCATTTTTAGCAACTGAAAATGATGTATAACTCATTGATTATTAGTAGGATTTATTATCTTTATTGAAATTAAAATATTCAAATTATGTTAGGAATGGTTATGGGCAATTTGCTTAAAAAAGCAGTTCAAGAAGTCCAAAAAAGAAATCAAAGTAACCCAGATGTAAAAACCGCTGACAGTTCAGTGTTTGGTAACATTTTAGAGCGTTTCAAGCAGAAGCAAAAAAGAGCCGAAGATCCGGCGGAAACAAATTACACACCTGCACCAGAAGAATTTTGTGATGATCTTTGCAATGAACTCGATGAGGTTCAAGCTGCTAACGAAGCAGATCAAAATGTAGAAACTGCAGATAGCTCTGTATTCAATGATATGAAGGCTCAGCTAGAAGCATTGAAAAAGCAGATTGCAGAGCAGCAAAAAGTACCAAGTGTTAATACTATGCCAACGCCTGAGTTATCTAGTTTAGGAGCTAGTATGGCGACGACAAGCAGTAACAACGGCAGCCTTGGATTTCGGACGGAGCCGAATATGGGATCGCCTATGCGTCAGGTTAGAATCCCAGACAATAGTAGATTAAAAGTATTGGGCTATTCTGAAAATAAGATAATACTCGATGGAAAGGAAAGCCGATTTGCAAAAGTTGAATTTGATGGTCAACTAGGTTGGGTATTAGAATCTTACCTAGAAATGTAATTCCCTACACCCATCAATACTTTTTGTTGAATTGTCTCAGAACAGTAAACTGCATTTAAACATTATAGGTAGTTTACTGTTCTTTTTTGTATGAAAAATATACTAATTGTGGGCGCTTCATCTGGTATCGGATTGGCCCTTGCGAACAAACTCGCTCTTGAAAACAACCAGATATTTGGTACCTATAGAAATACTGAATTATCTGATGGAGATAATATCACAGCTCACTTTCTAGATGTAGAAAAAGACATCGACGTAGACTTTCTTCCGGAACAATTAGACGGATTAGTATATTGTCCTGGCTCCATAAACCTTAAGCCATTTGCTAGGATCAAACCTGAAGCTTTCATCAGTGATTTGAATTTACAAGTAGTAGGGGCCATTAAAATAATTCAAGCCTGTATACCCCGCCTGAAAAAAAGTGATAACGCATCCATCTTATTATTCAGCACTGTTGCGGTGCATTCTGGCTATAATTTCCATACTCAAGTTTCAGTATCTAAGGGCGCTGTAGAGGGACTCACAAAATCTTTAGCAGCAGAATTTGCGCCTAAAATAAGAGTAAACGCGATTGCACCATCATTAACAGATACCCCTTTGGCATCCAAATTATTGAGCTCAGATCAGAAGCGAGAAGCAAATGCTGAAAGACATCCGCTTAAAAGAATTGGTACAGCGGACGATATGGCTTCCATGGCCAAATTCTTACTTAGTGATGAAGCAAGCTGGATTACTGGGCAAATTATGTACGTCGATGGTGGCATGTCTGCTATTAGATAGCTACCTTCAAATCCATGCAATCCTATTCAGATAAGATAAACATAGTTTGGTTAAAGCGTGACATTAGAAGTCAAGATCATGAACCATTAGCGCTGGTCAGCGCTAAAGAAACCCCTTTCTTAGTCTGCTATATATTCGAGCCGAGTTTATTGAAAGGACATGATTCTTCACTGAGGCATCAACGATTTGTTTACCAAAGTCTTCACGATTTAGAAAACCGCCTGTCAGCTTACAATATTCCAGTTAATATTTTCTATGGTGAGGCGGTTGATGTGATCGCAGATTTAATAAAGCAATTTCCTGCTTTAACAATGTTTTCTTACCAAGAAAGTGGGACGCAAAAGACTTGGAATAGAGACAAAGCTGTAATCCGCTTACTAAAGGATAGTGAAGCGGTATGGCAGCAAGTACAAAAAAATGGGGTGCAACGAGGGATAAACCATCGTAGGACTTGGGATAAAAATTGGTATGCTACCATGAATACACCGGTTATCACCAATGAGTATACTCACCAGCCCGATCTCCCGCTTGAGAATAATTTTCCATTACCAATCGACTTTATTGAAAAATTAAGTACCTCTATTCCAGATTTTCAACCTGGAGGAGAATCTTATGCTTGGAAATATTTACAGTCCTTTACGCAAGAAAGAGGTAAATCATATCATTGGCAGATTTCAAAACCTAGAGAAAGTCGAAAATCCTGTAGTAGACTTTCACCTTACCTAGCTTGGGGAAATATTAGCATCAAGCAAGTATTACATTACACAAAGTCTCATGAAAACTTTGCGAGCAATAAGCTGGCGTTTACGGGAATGATGACTCGGCTCAAATGGCATGATCATTTTATCCAAAAGTTTGAGGTGGAGTGCAAGTACGAAACACACTGCGTCAATCAGGGATATGAATTGCTAGAGCGCACTAAAAATACTGAATTTATTAAGGCATGGGAAGAAGGTTTGACAGGCTTTCCATTGGTAGATGCTTGTATGCGCTGCGTAAAGAAAACTGGATGGATCAATTTTAGAATGCGTGCTATGGTGGTGTCTATGCTGTGTCATCACTTTGATCAGGATTGGCGCCATGGAGTATATCATCTGGCGAGATTGTTTCTAGACTATGAGCCAGGTATTCATTATCCTCAATTTCAAATGCAAGCGGGCACTACGGGCACGAACACAGTTCGTATTTATAATCCCATAAAGCAATCTCAAGACCATGATCCCAATGGAATTTTTATAAAAAAGTGGGTTCCAGAATTAAGAAATGTACCAAAGGAGTTTATCCATGAACCATGGCGGATGAGTGCCATGGAAGAGGCTACCTATAAAGTATATATCGGAAAGGATTATCCAAAACCAATTGTCGATTGCAAAGGGGCAGCCAAAAAAGCAAGAGATAAAATTTGGGGACACCGAAAAAACCTCCTTGTAAAAAAAGAGCAACAAAGAATTTTAGCAACCCACATTCGTCCCAATAGAAAGCAAATAAATATCAAACCTAAATCATTGAAATAGGAATCTATGAAAGCAGTCAATTTGATTTTTCCCCATCAGTTGTTTTTGCAGCACGAAATACTAAAGAATGATAATCCAATCTACTTGGTTGAAGAACACCTTTTCTTTAAGCATTTCAATTTTCATCAAGGGAAGTTGACATACCATCGTGCGAGCATGAAAACGTATGAAGCTACGCTGCTAAAAAAAGGTAAAGACATAAATTACATCGAATCCAAGGATAAATTTTCTGATATAAGAAAGCTCATTCCGGCATTAAAAAAAGAAGGGTACGAGCAAGTAGTCTATATTGACCCTACCGATTTCTGGCTATCTAAACGGATAAAAGAAACGGCTCAAAAGAAAAAATTAACACTGCAGGAGCATGAAAACCCTTTGTTCATAAACACAAGAGAAGAATTGGGTTCATTCTTCAAGCCAGATAAGAAGACTTTCTTTCAAACAACCTTTTATAAACAGCAACGCGTCAAAAGGCAGATATTACTCGAAGGCAATGATCAACCCTTGGGCGGTAAGTGGACCTATGATGTCGATAATCGAAAAAAATTTCCCAAGAAAAATCCCATCCCAGCACATTATATTCCCAAGACGGACAAGCACTGGACAGAAGCTGTAGACTATGTGAAAGCAAATTTTAGTAAAAATCTTGGAAGTATACCTGAAGAACCTCTATTTCCTTTTACCCACAAAGGAGCAAAAGATAGTTTGGCGCATTTCTTTATGTACAGATTCCATGACTTTGGAGCATATGAAGATGCAATCGTCAAGGAAGTATCTTATTTGCATCATAGTGTGCTGACCCCAATGATGAATGTAGGATTGTTGAGACCCATGGAAGTCATCAAAGCTGCGATTGATTATGCAGAAGAGAATGATGTTCCATTAAACTCCTTAGAGGGTTTCGTGCGACAGATTATAGGCTGGAGAGAATTCATTAGAGGTATGTATGAAGTTAAAAGCGTTGAATCTCGAACAATGAACTACTGGAATTTTAAAAGAAAAATTCCTGGATCATTCTACGATGGAACCACTGGAATCATACCAGTAGATAACACAATAAAGAAGATTTTGAAAACAGGGTATTGTCATCATATCGAACGCTTGATGATCTTAGGTAACTTTATGCTACTATGCGAATTCGATCCAAAAGAAGTATATCGTTGGTTTATGGAGCTATTTATTGACGCCTATGATTGGGTGATGGTGCCTAACGTCTATGGGATGAGTCAGTTTGCTGATGGAGGCTTGTTTGCTACCAAGCCCTATATAAGTGGCTCCAATTACATATTTAAAATGAGCAACTATAAAAAAGAGGATTGGCACAAAACCTGGGATGGCCTTTTCTGGCGTTTTATGGATGTGCATAGAGACTTTTTCTTGAGCAATCCCAGATTAGGTATGTTGGTAAGGATGTATGATAAAATGGACACTCATAAAAAGAAGATGCATCACAAGGCGGCCGACGCTTTTCTTGACGAGCTTTAAACTAGGCTTTTCTAGCTCTGGTCATTTCTCTTTTTCCTGGAGGGCCGGGTAGGGGTTCAATACTGAAGCCTACCGCTTTTAAGTTTCTTTTGAATTGTCCTTGTGCGCAATAAGTAACTAAAACGCCATCTGGATTAAGCAGAGCGTACATTTTTGATAGTAATCCTGTTTCCCATAGCGTGGGTTGTGCTGAAGGCGCAAAAGCATCAAAATATACAATGTCGAAAGTATTTTGACTAGTAAAATCTTCAAATGTATTAAGCAGTTTCTTGAAGGTAAACTTATCAGTTAAGGCATATTGCTGACCCCATTCTAGCGTATGCAATTGAAGAAAGGAATCCTGCGCTGCATCTAGCAAGGCAGCATAGTTAAATACATCGACAATTTCCTTTTTGATAGGATACGCCTCTACTGCTTCATAGTATATGGAAGAGGCATTTTTATTCGACTCCAGTAGGGACATAAAGGCGTTCAAGCCAGTGCCGAATCCGATATCGAGTACGTTTACAGTCTTTTGATTGAGCTTTGGTTTTAGACCAGCTTCGATAAAAACATGATTCGTCTCTATGATGGCACCATGCCTTGAATGGTATGGCACCTTATACTTGGCAGAAAATATGGAGTGGGAGCCATCTTCGGTTAAGAATAGCTCAAAAGAATGCATCTTAGAATAGGAATGAAAGAACAGTCGTAATAGCGGAAGATGCTGTTTCGATTGTATCTGAATCTATTGAAAAGTTGCTGGGACATCCAACGCCTCTGTTACAAGAGGACAAGGTTCCTAATAATACTGCTCCTAGGATGAATAGTTGATTTTTATTCTTTCTCATATTGCTCTTTTTTAAGTATAACGCTCAAACGTTATCTGGTTACAATTTATTTTGAGGTACTTTGAAATAACCCAAATACCGTGCAAAAGTTTTTTTTTATGACGAATACGGTACATATGTCGTCACAATGTTAGATTATTTTCAATATTTTTTCAAAAAACAAACAAATAAAGCAAATAAAGTGTGATTTAGAATCATATTACAAAGCACATATTTTTAATTCTTTCGTATTAGATATAATTAAAGTCATTCTATCCTTATATTTGCATTCAAAAACAATCTTATATCAATGAGTAGAGAAATACAATTGCGTGATGCCATCAGAGAAGCCATGTCGGAAGAAATGAGACGTGATGAAAGTGTTTTCTTGATGGGAGAAGAAGTAGCTGAATACAATGGTGCCTATAAGGTAAGTAAGGGTATGTTGGATGAATTCGGTGCGAAAAGAGTTATCGATACTCCAATTGCGGAGCTAGGTTTTGCGGGAATAGGTGTAGGAGCAGCTATGAATGGATTGAAGCCAATTGTTGAATTTATGACTTGGAATTTTGCGGTATTAGCATTTGATCAAATCGTAAATAATGCTGCAAAAACATTATCTCAGTCTGCAGGAGCATTTTCTTGTCCTATTGTATTTAGGGGGCCATCTGGTTCTGCTGGTCAATTAGCGCAACAGCATTCTCAAACCTTTGAGGCGTGGTTAGCGAATTGTCCAGGCTTGAAAGTTATCTCGTGTATAGACCCGTATGATACAAAAGGACTTATGAAGTCTGCCATCAGGGACAATGATCCAATCTGTTTTATGGAATCTGAAAGCAGTTACGGGTTTACGGGTATAGTTCCTGAAGAAGAATATTTAATACCCATAGGAAAAGCAGCAATAAGAAGAGAAGGTACAGATGTAACATTAGTGTCTTTTAATAAGATGATGATTGAAGTGAATACTGCAGCTGATGAATTGGCTAAAGAAGGAATTTCAGCTGAGGTTATCGATCTTCGTACTATCCGTCCACTAGATCACCATACAATCGTAGAAAGTGTAAAGAAGACGAATCGTATTGTAGTAGTTGACGAATCTTGGCCTTTTGCAGGTGTCTCTGCGGAGATTGCTTATGAAGTTCAAAAATATGCATTTGACTATCTTGATGCACCAGTTGTAAGAGTAAACTCTGCAGACGTATCCTTGCCGTATGCCCCAACATTGGTATCTGAGTATCTTCCTAATCCTAGAAAGATAATTCAAGCTGTAAAATCAGTAATGTATCAAAAGGCCTAAACGAAGAGTTGCACAAAATAAATAAACAAAAAAAGCCTCGTTGATATTGAAGAATGTCAACGAGGCTTTTGCTTTGCAGCGATTGATGTTGAGCGATATTTAGAAGTAAAAGAAGAACCCCGAAGGCGCTTATCCCGAATTTTTTCGGGGTGGCCATATCAAAGCCAAGGGTGGCAACACTGAACTATTAGCGAGGCAAGAACCAATTTGGCGTGATTTTCTTTTATCCCGATGGCTGGCTATCGGGAGACAAATTGGGTCTAAGAATCACCCTGTTTTTTAAAGTAATAATATTTAAAAGGGCGTAATCATTTAGAGATTTTAAGATATAGAGTGTTTTATCTCAACAAAGTATGATATTTCTGAATATCTCTATTGATTACGATAAGATAGATGCTATCTGGGAAGTATTATTTCGGAGTAGATGATCCGCTAGCACCAAAGCGGTCATAGCATCTACTATGGGGACCGCTCTAGGTACCACACAAGGGTCATGTCTTCCTTTACCTTGCACCTCAGTTACATTACCAGATTTATCAATACTTGTTTGTGCCGAGACAATAGTAGCAACAGGTTTGAAAGCAGCTTTAAAGTAGATATCCATTCCGTTACTTATACCACCTTGAATACCACCACTATTATTGCTAGTAGTTTTAATCTTATCTTCCTTTTTGACAAAGGCATCATTGTGTTCTGAGCCTTTCATGCTTGTTCCTGAGAATCCAGAACCATATTCGAATCCTTTGCAGGAGTTAATGCTTAGTATAGCTTTACCTAGATCCGCATGTAGCTTGTCAAAAACAGGTTCACCAAGACCAACAGGAACGCCTTTTATGACGCATTTTATAGTTCCTCCGATGGTATCTCCTTGAGATTTTATGTCCTTGATGAATGCTTCCATATCCTTAGCCTTTTCCAAATCTGGACAGCGAACAGCATTTTTCTCTATGTTCTCAAAATTAAGTAATGAATAGTCTTCATGGGTAGAGATAGGACCAACAGAATGAACATAAGAATGAATAGAGATTCCTACCTTATCCAATAGTTGCATGGCAATGGCACCAGCAGCAACTCTAGCAGCAGTTTCTCTAGCAGAGGACCTACCTCCGCCTTTGTAATCCCGATTCCCATATTTTTGTTGATACGTAAAGTCAGCATGAGATGGGCGAAATTTATCAGCAATATGGCTATAGTCTTTGGACCTAGCGTCCTTATTGCGGATTAGCATAAAAAGTGGAGTGCCTGTTGTTTTGCCATCAAAAATACCAGACATAATTTCCGCTATATCTGATTCTTTTCTTTGCGTTACTATGGTTGACTGACCTGGTCTTCTTCTATCCATCTGAGACTGGATGAAATCAAGGTCTATCGGTAATCCTGCAGGTAGACCATCTACAATAACACCAATGGCGAGCCCATGAGACTCGCCAAATGATGAAATTTTAAAAATTTTTCCGAATGTATTTCCCGGCATTGTGTGTTGTAGGTTTTGCACTAAGGTAATAAATCCCAGCCAAATCCTTTGCCAGTAGAAGCATTATACGAAGTAGCTCTCACTAGTCCATACTTCTCAGAATAAACATGAGTGGTTCCAGGTCCCCCTAGTTTTACATCTCTGTTGTCTATCAATACATTCAGTTCGTCAAATTCTAGATCTAACTGCCTGTAGTTTTGCGTAAAGCCTTGTAGGACTCCCGCGAATAGTGGTTGGCTTGTCGACCAACCATTTATCTTGATTTCCATATCGGACATAGGGTCTAAATTATAAGATCCGTTAGATTCCGAAGTGATTTGAAAAAGTCTTGTAATAAGTCGTTCTTCCTTTGAGGCAAGCGTCAATTCACTTGTTTCATTTTGAAGATAATACGCCATGGTTACATCTGGAAAGGCAACATTTGACGCACTTGATAATGATGCTGAACCAGGTGTCAAATATTCTCTAACCAGAAATCCATTGGAATCTTCATCGTATACTTCTAGTACCATGGTGTCTGTAACATAGGTGTAGTTAGCACCATTGTTTTGATCATAATTTTCTCCAATGAAGAAAATGTACTTGCTTTGTTGACCAACCTTTATGTCGTCAAACTGGATGCGGTTGCCTAAATTTTCTTTCTCAATTTCAATAGGCTCATCTTTGCTGCAAGAGTTAAAAACTGCAAAAGCAGCAAAAACGATAATTAGTTGTAATAGTCTCATATCTCAAATTTAGAATTGAAAAATCGGGGAGATTTTATCTGTTGAGGGGATGATTAATTATTTAAAACATCGGGAGTATGAGGGAGTATTTTATCTTGCAGGTCAACCGCAAATAACGAGGGATTAGATTGCCATAATCTATTGAGGGATATTGGGAGAATTATTTTTAGTGTAGGGAGAACACCAATTGGGAGTTAGGGGTAAAACTAAATGGGAGTATTATAGTTACTACAATGGGAGTAGCGAGGGAGTTGTTTGTGGGGAACCTAAAGTCGGGAGTAAAAATATTGATTCTTCTATTTCCTTCCTTAGATGATGTAAAGATGAGAAATCACTACCTTGCGTTTATTATCAATCAATAACAGTTGTGACACATGAATTTAGGGGCGGCAGATATTCTAGAGGTCTTAGAGTTCAATAAAATATTGGATATTGCAGCAAAAAACTGCTTTGGACAGCCAGGAAAAGCAAGTATTTGTGACTCAAAACCGAAACTAAAATATTCGGAAATAAATCAATTAATAGATGAGGTATTTGAGTTTAAAAACATACTTGAAGGGGCTAAGGATTTTCCTTTAGGTTCCTATGGAGATGTAAGTCAAGAGCTTTCGTATCTAGATATTATTGACTATGTGCCTGAGAGTACCCAAATAATGGCACTCAACAATATTATGCTTCTTTTTCAGAAGTCTAAAAAGTTTTTTACCAAGGCCGAACAAGCGCTCTTTCCTAATATATATAAGCTAGTTGATGTAGACATTGATTTCGATGAGCCCCTAGTACACGTGAATAAAGTGTTAGATGAAAAAGGGGAGGTAAAGTCCAACGCCTCAAAAGCTTTGGTACGTATTAGAGCTACCAAAGGAGCCAAGACTAAGCAAATCGATAAGCTTTTCAGTTCTATAATCAATGACATGAATAATAAGGGCTTTCTGACAGATAATAAAGAGTCCTATCGAAATGGAAGACGTGTCCTAAGTGTACCTTCTGAACACAAGCGTAAAGTAAGAGGTATAATCCATGATGAATCTGCAACGGGGAAGACTGCTTTTATTGAACCAGAAGGAATCATTGACATCAACAACGATTTGTTTGATCTCGATATGGATGAGAGAAAAGAAATTGTAAAAATACTAAAAGGACTGTGCGATGTAGTTAGACCTTATAGTGAGGATATAGGGATTGCATCGACAATAGTAGCGACAATAGATACTATCCAAGCTAAAGCGAAACTAGCCATACAATTGGAGGCCAATAAGCCACGCTTGAGAAAGGAGCCTAAGTACAATTGGAAAAATGCCTTACATCCATTATTACTTTTAAAAAATAGACCTTTAGCTAAGGAGACCATCCCTTTTGATCTAGAGCTAATCGGTAAGAATCGGATCCTCCTACTAAGTGGACCGAATGCAGGGGGAAAGTCAATTTGTATGAAGACAGTTGGCCTTTTACAAATCATGTTGCAAAGTGGTTTCCTCGTTACTATGGATGAGACCTCCGAGATGGGAATCTTCAAAGATATGTACACCGATATCGGGGACCAGCAGTCCTTGGAGGATGATTTGAGTACTTACAGTAGCCGCTTGCAGAACATGAAGACCTTATTGAAAGGGGCGAGCGAAAAATCACTGATTCTAATTGATGAATTCGGATCAGGTACAGATCCAAAACTGGGTGGTGCCATAGCAGAAGCCATTCTGCGAGAGCTTAATTTTAGAAAAAGCTATGCGGTCATCACAACTCACTATTCCAACCTGAAAATATTTGCTTTCAAGACAAAGGGCATTGTAAATGGAGCCATGCTTTTTGATAAGGAAAGCCTGAGCCCATCATATATCATGAAGATCGGGCGACCAGGCAGTTCCTTCGCCTATGAAATAGCCACCAAAGTAGGACTAGACAATAAGATCCTTAAGTACGCCAAGTTCAAGACGGGGAAGAATGCTAAAGCGATTGAGGATTTGCTGATCGAGCTGCAGAGTGATAAAAAAAGGCTCGAAGATCAACTGCAAGAGATGAAAGATAGAGAAGTCAAATTGCAGAAGCTCATCAAGAATTATGAGGTGATGAATAATGACCTCAATATAAAGCGAAAACGACTAAAGCTAGACACAAAGCAACTGGAACTACAAAAAACACAGCGTGATACCCGAGAACTAGACAAGCTGATTAAAGAACTTAAGGCTAAGAGTAAGCAAGAGACCATCAAAGAGGCTAAAGAGATTAAAGAGGTAGAGAATACTAAAAAGAAGTCTCTCAATAATGAAGTCAAGGCATTGCAAAGAGAAATCTATGCTGGAAATACAGAAGGCGGCAAGAAGATAAAAGAGGGCGATTTTGTAAAACTCATCAGTGGAGGTGCTTCAGGTAAAGTCGAAAGCATCAATAAGAAAAAGGCGATTGTCATGATGGGCATTATGAAAATGACCGTGGACATAGACGAATTGATACCAGCTAACGAACCTATTCCGACCAACAACAAAAAATCTGTCAATACGGATGCAGTCGTATCTTCAGCTACTTTTGAAACTAAAATAGATATCAGAGGGCTAAGGCGGGATGAGGCCATTAGAACCCTAGAGGCATTTCTAGATAAAGCAATAATCAACAATGTAGATATCTGTCAAATTATCCATGGTAAAGGCAATGGCATTCTCAAAAAGTCCGTGCTAAAAAAGATACGAGAATATAAGGACGTCAAGGAAGTGTTTCACCCTCCTCAAGAAGCGGGTGGGGATGGCGTCACAATTGTAAATTTTTAAAAGCCAAACATAATGGAAGTAGGATTAAAATCAAATAGATTTATTGTAGAGCCCAAAAATCTTTTGCTCTACATTAGTTTTGCTCTTTCATTGACCCTCTTTCTAGGGTATATAGATGAAGGATATTATAGTTTCAAATTTCTGCAAGATCCGGGTAATATTTTTGTTTTGTCTATCTACTCGCTTGTCTTTCTTATATACCAATTATTAATAGACACCTTTACACTACGAAAACGAGTAGGCATGAAGAAGGGGCTATTAACTATCGTTATTTTTTTCGTTTCCCTTTTTTTGTTTATCCTGCTGTGGATGATAATCAATACCACAGTTCACAACTGAATTACAGAACCTCTTTTGCGTAAGGGATAGTAAGAGAGCAAAGACACATTCCGATAGGATGTGTCTGTAGCTGTGCGTAGCACCGAAATGAACATGGAGCTCTGTATAGCCCGACCCCTGGAGCAGCCCCTAATCTGTATAGCTTAGCGAGCAAGGCTTAGGGGCAAAGCAGGGGATACGCCCTAAAAAACAATATCACTATTATACTCCTAGCAATATGCATGGTGGAAGGAAAAAATATTATCTTCGCGTCATGGATGAACGTGTGATAATTTTAGATTTTGGATCGCAATACACACAGCTTATTGCGCGCAGAGTCAGAGAGTTAAATATAAGGAGCGAGGTATATCCTTATAACAAGTATCCTATTGAACATCAAGACAAAATCAAAGCGGTTATCTTATCAGGAAGCCCTTTTTCTGTCTTAGAGCCTGATGCCTTACCTGTTGATTTAGAGCCATTTTTGGGCAAAAAACCTGTCCTTGGAATATGTTATGGTGCTCAGTATCTCGCACATATCTTAGGAGGGCAAGTCAAGAGATCTGAAAAGCGTGAATATGGAAAGGCGAACTTAGCCAACTTTGCTTTGGCGGATGATCCCTTTGTGAAAAATGTTCAAGCAGACTCTCAGGTGTGGATGTCTCATGGAGATACTATATTCGAATTGCCAGATTCATTTGAGGTGGTGGCTAGTACAAAAGATGTGCATGTCGCAGCCTATAAGGCGAAGGCACAGAGCTATGACGCACCCGTATACGGGATACAGTTTCACCCAGAAGTGACGCACTCTATCCATGGTAAACAAATGCTTGAAAATTTTCTTATCAACATAGCGAGTTGTGAGCGTAACTGGACGGCCTCTTCTTTTATAGAAAGTACGGTGGCGGAGATAAAGCAGAAGGTTGGCGATGACGAAGTGCTGATGGCGCTGAGTGGTGGGGTAGATTCTACCGTAGCGGCTATGCTAATCCATAAGGCGATAGGGAGTCAATTGTCTTGCTTTTTTGTGGACAATGGTTTGTTACGCAAACATGAGTTCGAAGAAGTGCTGGCCTCCTATCAAGATATGCAACTCAAGATAAAGGGGATTGATGCAAAGAAAGAATTTTATGATGCATTGTCTGGTGTCACTGATCCTGAAGGAAAAAGAAAAGCCATAGGCAAGACCTTCATAGATGTTTTTGATAGTGTATCTAAGGACAATACTCAAGTAAAATGGTTGGGACAAGGTACAATCTATCCAGATGTAATCGAATCAATCAGCGTGTCTGGACCTGCAGTCACCATAAAATCTCATCATAATGTAGGGGGCCTGCCTGACTATATGAAATTGGATTTGGTAGAGCCTTTGCGCATGCTGTTTAAGGATGAAGTGCGAAGGGTTGGACGTGAATTAGGCATCAAATCCAGTATCATAGATAGACATCCATTTCCTGGACCTGGTCTCGGGATCAGAATTTTGGGTGAGGTGACACCCGAAAAAGTGGCTATCTTGCAAGCTGCAGACCGCATCTATATTGACAAGTTAAAGAGTAGTGGTTGGTACACTAAGATATGGCAGGCAGGTGCAGTACTTTTACCGGTTTTCTCAGTAGGTGTGATGGGGGATGAACGAAGCTATGAACAAGTCGTAGCACTACGCGCGGTGAACTCTAGCGATGGTATGACAGCAGAGTGGAGTAAGATACCATATGAATTGCTTGCAGAAATCTCCACGGAGATCATCAATAATGTAAAAGGAATAAATAGAGTAGTTTATGATATCAGTACAAAACCGCCATCTACCATTGAGTGGGAGTAAGCTCTTGTTTTATGTATTTTGTTTTACTTTCTTATTCGCATGTGGCGGATCTAAAAAGGTGATACAACCTACCTTGCCGCCCATATCTCAACAAGACGGTCAGGTGAAAGTAGATACAATAGAGTGGGTAGAGGATAAAACTGCTCCAGCACCCATCGAATCAGATGAGGTGGCTTTGGATGACAAGCCGACCTCGGACGATAGCAAGTCCGGATCTTCTGTGCCCAACTCTGAAAAATTGGATTCCTATAATATCTCTGTCCTTTTTCCATTTTACAGTGATGCCTACAATCCAGAAAATGATCGCTCTCGAAAGAAATCTAAACGCGCCGTTCAGCTGTATGGTGGAATGAAACTCGCCATAAATAAATTGGAAAAAGAAGGTGTGAAAATGAATATTAATGTGTTCGACACAAAAGGTAAAACAGCTGTGACGAGTGAGTTGATGAAACGTGGTGATGTGTATAACTCGGACGTGATCTTTGGACCTTTTCGTTCTGACAACTTGAAGATTGGTGCCGCGCTAGCGCAAGAAATAAAAAGACCGTTTATTTCGCCCATGAATCCTTCCGATAAAATAACGGCTAATAATCCATTTTTTGTGCAAGCTAGACCGAGCTTAAGCGCACATTGTCAAGCTATTACAAGACACGTGTTAAAAAGTTACTCTCCACTTCAAGTGGTTCTAGTGGCGCGCGATAAAGTGGGAGAGCGTGAAAGACTGAAGATGTTTCAAGATGCATTGGCTTCGGATACAAAGGGTAAGGATGGTGAAAAATTTAGAGAATATTTAGTTACTGACTACGGTAACGAGTTTGAAAATATGGACTTCACAAACTATATATTAGAGGGGGCTCCTACTGTTTTTGTGGTGCCCTCATGGTCTAGCGAATCGTTTATCAATAACGTATTGAGAAAAATAAGATTGGTGAAATTGGAAAACGAAGTACGCGTCTATGGCATGCCGCAGTGGAAGGATTTTGAGCGGGTGAGTTATGATTATTATGAGGTACTTGACGTTCATGTAAGCAGCGACAATCAGCTGGATCGAGGCAAGACAAATATCCAAAATTTTGCGAGAGCCTACTTTGATAAGTTTGGAGAGATGCCGACTGAGGATGCTTATTATGGCTACGATATGACGCTGTATATGGGAAAGATGATGATAAAGCATGGTTCTCAATTTCAGACGCAATTAGATGCTGAGCCATTCATGGGCTTAACAACTGGCTTCGAATTTGAGTCCGTGTACAATCTGTCGGAGGATGACTTCGAAACTGCGCCCATCAAGTATATCGAAAATAAACACGTAGATATATTGCAATTCAAGGAGTTTAAATTTCAGTTGGCAAAGGATAAATAGTTTTTTCTTTTGGGGCCATCCCGATGCTCCATCCCAACTCGCCTCGCAGCATCATCGGGACCTGGCTATGCGAGACTGCGCTATCGCTCTGGTCCTGCGCCATACTATCGTGATGGCTTGGACGACTGACTCCAGGCGAAGAAAAATCGCCTGGAGTCAGTCTCTCTACTATCCATTGTCCAATTTCATAAAACAGTATATTCCATTTTTTAGACGCGTCAGCTCATTGGATTTGAGCTTTTTATAGAAGTATAAGCTGACTTTTATAGCTGCAAAGACATCGTTAACTCGTCTAATAATCCAACGAAAGCCAAATTTCTAGTATTTTCTTATTGAATGGATAAATTATATAAAAATATATGTGTCATAGGCAGAATTAAAGTCTATAAAATGTATTTTTGCAGGCTATGAGATTGAAAAGCTTAAGGATAAAGGGGTTCAAAAGTTTTGCTAACGATACGGTTATCAACTTCAATGAAAATGTCATTGGTATTGTAGGTCCTAACGGTTCTGGTAAGTCGAATGTAATCGATGCTATCAGATGGGTATTGGGGGAGCAAAAGAGTAAGGAACTGAGACTAGACAAGATGACCAGCGTTATTTTTAACGGTACCAAGAAAAAGAAGTCATCAGGTATTGCTGAGGTAGCCCTTACCTTTGATAATACTAAAAATCTCTTGCCTACAGAATACAATACAGTGACCATATCTCGGACACTTTACAAATCTGGAGACAGCGAATATCGATTGAATGATGTAAAATGCAGACTTAAGGATATCGCATCTTTATTTTTAGATACCGGTATCGGATCAAATAGTTATGCCATCATCGAGCTCAAGATGGTAGACAGTATTTTGATGGATACCAATAACGCCAGGAGAAAAATGTTTGAGCAAGCTTCAGGCATATCCAAATACAAAAAGCGTAAGCACGAAACACTAAATAAATTAGACAGCACCAAAGGAGATTTAGATAGAGTAGAGGATTTGCTTTTTGAGATTGAAGGCAATCTCAAAACTCTAGAAAAGCAGGCCAAAAGAACGGAAAAGTATTTTGCGCTAAAAGAAAAGTATAAGACGCAGAGCATCGCTTTGGCTAAGCAGAAGTTGTCATCTTTCGAATCCAGGTTGAGCGAATTCTCCACCAAGATTCTAGACGAAGAACAGAAGCTGACTGAGATCACTGCTAAGAAAACTTCTCTCGAAAGTGAATTGCAGAATGTCAAAACAGAAATTCTAGAAAGCGAGCAGTTGCTTTCTGGTAAACAGAAGGAATTTAATGATTTGGTTAAGTCCACTGATGACAAGGAAAATAACCTTAAAATCATTGAGCAAAAGCTGCAGTACTTGCGTAACGACCAAAGCAAATTGGAGACCAATATCCAATCGGCCAATACGAAGATAAATGAATTTCAAACTAGAGCAGAAGACTATCGCAGACAGCTTAAGGAGGTGAACGCAGATAAAACTGAGCTAGAATCCATATACCAATCTGAGCAGGAAAAACTCGATAAGATCAAGAACAACCATGACGAGGTTAAAAAAGAATTGGATGAGATATTGAGTCGTCAAAAGGTATTCCAAGATAAGATTATTGGTTTCGAGAGAGACAAGGCCATCCTGATGAGCCAAAATACTCAGTTAGAACAGGAGGGGGAAAAGCTAAAGGAGCAAGTGAGCTTAGCGCAGAATAGGATTGCCCAATTTAAAGCGGAGCTAGAATCCACAGAGGCAGAATTTAAAGAGAAGTCATCTAGCTTGAGTGCAATCGAACAGAAGTTTATCTCTCTCACTGAGCAGAAGAATGAAAAAGAGATTGAGAAGGAGCGTTTGACAGGAGAGCTGAGTGGACTGAACCGTACCTTAGACGCCAAGCAAAATGAATATAATCTAGTAAAAAGCTTAGTAGAGAAAATGGAAGGCTTTGCAGATTCTGTAAAGTTTTTGAGCAGCAAAAAGAACTGGTCAGTCGGTGCGCCGCTTTTGACAGATTTGATCTACTGTAAGGATGAGTACAAAGTAGCAATTGAGAACTATCTCGATCGCTATTTGCAGTACTTTGTGGTGGATAATTTTGAAGATGCTGCTAGTGCCGTTAAGCTATTGGGTAAGTCGCAGAAGGGTAGAGCGAACTTCTTTATTTTAGATGCTATTGCATCTACTAATAACACCACGAAGCCCAGTGCTATCGGCATGCCGGCCTTGGATGTTGTGGAATACGATAAGAAGTATGAAAAGCTCTTCGAATATCTATTAGGAAATGTGTTTTTGACTACAGAGGCAACTCCTGATCATGCAACTACCTTAGATATGGATCAAGTATTGCTTAGTGTGACTGGAAATTATGCTCAAGAAAAATATAGTCTTTCTGGAGGATCCTTGGGATTATTCGAAGGGAAGCGAATGGGCCGCAAGATGAACCTAGAAAAGCTAGAGGTTCAAATCGCTGACTTGAAGACCAAGATCGCGGAATTAGATAAGCTGGCAACAAGCAATACTGCTGCATTAAAGGAATTGAATGCACAGTTGAGTGAGATCAATTCAGATGAGGTTAAGGCGGAGATCAATAAGATTCAGCAGCAAAGAATGTCCTTCAATCTGAAGATAGAAACGGAAGAAAATCAGATAGCAGGTTTTCAGAAAAGACTACAAGAGATTGAGGCCAACAATATGCAAAACACTTCAAGTATTACAAGCATACTAGCTTCTATCGGAGAGAATGAATTGGCATTGTCCAATTTCAGTTCGAACGTATCTAGTCATGATGTGAAGTTTTCCAATATAAGTGAACAGTTAAGCGTCTTATCTGCCAACGTGAATGCTAAGCAGATCGAGTTGATGCGTTGCCAAAACAAGACGGAACTACTAGAAAGAGAATTAAAATTTTGTGAAGACGGTCTAGAAGAAAGCAAGCGTCTGATTGATTCCTCTCAAAGCAACATCAAAGAAACTACCGCTCAGATTGAGCAAGGCCAGCAGAATGTTGAAAACATAAAGTCTGAATTGGTAGAACTGTACGCTGCTAAAAAAGAGCGTTCTGAAAATCTATCTGATGTAGAGAAGACTTACTTTGGTAAACGTAACGCCATCACGGATCAGGAGAATGCCTTAAAGAAGTACGATAGTTCTCTAAATCAAATCAATGCTTTGCTTAGCACCCTGAAAGAAGGCAAATTGAATGTAAAGCTGGAGTTGACTTCTATCACCGAAAGGCTGAGAGCAGAGTTCAATATTGATGCAAAAGATTTAGAGGGATTCAAACCTGAAGAAGGAGAGAAAGAAATAGATGAAGCTGCCTTGAGTGCAGCTTTGGATAAGTTGAAAAACCGTATCCACAATTTTGGAGAAATTAACCCAATGGCATTGACGGCTTTTGATGAAATGAAAGAACGCTACGATACGATCAATGAACAGCGCGCAGATATACTCCAAGCTAGAGATAGCCTCTTAGAAACCATTGCTGAGATCGAACAGTCTGCTTCTACGCAGTTCATGAAGGCTTTTACAGAGGTAAGAACCAATTTTAAAGAAGTGTTCCGTAGCTTATTTACGGAGGATGATGATTGTGATCTTATCCTCGAAGACGAAGAAAACCCATTAGAATCTAGCATTAAGATAATCGCTAAGCCTAAAGGAAAGCGTCCACAAGCGATATCTCAGTTATCAGGGGGAGAAAAGACCTTGACAGCTACTGCTTTGTTATTCTCCTTGTACTTATTGAAGCCTGCTCCTTTCTGTATCTTTGATGAGGTAGATGCACCATTGGATGATGCCAACATTGATAAGTTCAACCGTATTATCCGAAAGTTCTCAGGAGATTCACAGTTCATTATTGTGACGCATAATAAGCAGACCATGGCTGCTGTAGATGTGATTTACGGAGTATATATGCAAGAGCAAGGAGTCAGTGCAGTAAGTCCTGTTGACTTTAGAGAGTTAGACAACACCTCTGTATTTGAAGTAGCCGCTAATTAAGATTGCTCTTGATTATATTGCTCGTTGGAGTACGCTGTACTAGAGTTTCTTTGGGTGCCATTTGGGTAGAGGAGTTGGTCTATTTTTTCTAGGAGCCATTCTTTAGAAACGGTGCCTCTCGTACTACTTATTTCATTTCTTAAATTCGCTAAATCATATTTTTTTGTGTGATTGAACTTTAGCAAAATCTTCACATAGGAAATAAATTTTTGATGCCGTTTCTTCCTTTTTTCAGGTATCGACTTTTTTCTCGAAAGGTAAGTTCTAAATGAGTCTAAGTAGGAGTATAATGTTTCAGTCTCCTTAAGTTCAAAATAAGTTACTACTGTGAATATTTTTGAATTCAATGCGTAAGTGAAATCTTCGTAATCTACTTGTAGCAAGAGAGGAAGCAACTCTTCATATTTTTTTTGCCAGAATAATACTTGTGCCTTATTGAACGTGATTGCATTTTCTTTATAGCGCTCAGGAATCTTGTTTTTGTAATTGGAAATAAAATTATTTGCCCAGTCGAATTTGCCTAACTTTAAAGCAACTGTAATAATGTTTTTAAATCTCCAAGGAGATAATTCATTTTTAGCGATTATATTTCGCGCTAATAGTGACTCATTTAATTGCAAAAATTCAGGCAAAAATTCATCTTGCCCGTTGTTAATTTTTTTTGAACAATAATTAATTGCAGATGTGTAAATTTCTCGAGCCTCATAATTGGGGAAAATTCCAATGTGTTTTTCAAGAAGATGCTTTAGTTTAAAATAGTTTTTATCATCATCTTCAGTCAAGGTCAAATACATGTGGTAATAAATAGATACTAATGGAACTTCATCATATTTGTATTTTTTTAAGTGAGCAACAATTTCATCTCTAAATAGGATTTGATAATCCATTGAAATGATGTTTTCTCGAACTATAATTTCACAGAGATATCTCATCTTTTCAGCTAAATAGAAGTAGTCCAAATAGTTCACAATCTGATTCACATTGCTTTCCGTATTTCGGTCCAGATCAGAATTTTTCAACTCATAAATGTTCTTTTCTCTTTGGTATTGATATAGAAAGTATTCGGACTCTCTGTATGGTGCTTTTTCACTTGTTCGATATGCATTGCTTAAGGAAGTACTGTAGAGTTTTTTTAAATCCTTATTACTTACGGACTTTAAAAGATAATTAGCTTTCAATAGCTTGTTTTCTTCATATACCTCTTGAGCTAGAAACTGTTCTACCAATTTTAATAAATCTGAAAACAACTTTCTCAATTTAAGAGAATTATATACCTCTTCTTTGCCTAATGCAATCCACAATTCCTCCTTTGTAAAACTGAGTTCTTTATCAAATTTTGTATAAATATATTGGTTGAGGCGAATAATTTCTTGATTCGCGTTAAAGTAGGGAGATTCAACAAATTTTTTGAGTCTGTTTAGCTCTACTTTGCTAAAAGAGTCCAAGATAGAAAGTAACTTATTATTGCTTGAATTAATCAATATATTCATATATTAGCATCGAAACAAAACGTTTTTTAGGAAAAATCAAGTCTATTTGACTGCTTGAAATTAAAAATATATTTACAATTTACAAAATCACGGTTGCACCTTTTGAAGGTAACAGTCTGTTAATCAAAGATATATTAATTTTTCAAATTAAAGTTGAATAGAAAATATTCTTACAATATGCGTTTTTTGTTCATGCATATGGAAAAGAATTGTGACAAGTTGCTTACACATTCTTTCCCTAATAAATGAATAATTTGGATACCATGAGAATATCAAACCTATATAAATTAGTGCTTTTAGCTGCTATAGCTATGTCCACTAGTAGTTTGTTTGCTCAACATGTACCTACCTATAGAGTAGTCGCAGATGAATCTCTTGTTTTTCCAAATATCACTTCTTTTGGCGGATCTCCCTCCGCTTTCGCTGATAATGGTTCTGTGGCTAAAAACCCTCTTGGAGGAAATCAATATGAATTCACTTATTTAAACAACCCTGGATTTATTGGAGTTGACACGGTTCAATTTAACTTTTTTGTCTCTCCAGGTAATATTACACACTCGATTGCTTATGTAGATGTAGTGCCTTCTATCATTGATGCAAACAATGATTTTAGGACTACTGACGTGGATGTAGCTGTCGAAGTAAACGTTCTAAATAATGATTATTCAAGCATGGATATACTTAATTTGAAAAGTATCCCTGTAGTAAGTAATGGCTTCGCATTTATTCTTCCAGACAGTAGCGTATATTTTCAGCCTGATGCGGGTTTTGTAGGTTTTGGTTCACTAAATTATGTGGTCTGTGATTCAATTGATAATTGCGCCACTGGCACACTTACAATCTCTGTTTCTGACGGAAGTGTTCCAACTTCTAATGATAGTATTTACGTAAATACAGTACAAGACAATCCTATTACTATTCCTTTAGGATTTGAGGGGTATGAAATAGTAAGCAATGCTACAAACGGAAGCGCGGTTATTGAGTCTGGTGGCGTCATAACATATACTCCAAACTCGACCTATATTGGAGCGGATACGGTTGTAGTCAAAAAAGATTTCAGTGGGCAATATTTCTATCGGGACATCTTTATTGATGTGCTACCACAACAAAATACAAATACTGTAGCCTTTGATGATTATGCCTACACGGCTATAAACACAGAAATAGAGGTGAACGTCACCAATAATGATATTGGAAACTTTAACATTAAAACTTTCACTCAGCCACAATTTGGAGAAGGGGTAGTTACCAAACTGAGTGGAGATGTACTCAAATTTGTTCCTAGTTTAGATTATACGGGCTCAGCTGAGTTTTCCTATACCGTTAAGAATAATGGAGGCTTTACTGAAACAGCTACTGTTACAGTCGTGGTTGATGATCAAGAGCCACAAGATGAACCTTTTGAATTATATACGAATAAAAACACTCCCCTAATTTTATACTACGACATCCCAATAGAGTATGCTGAATTTGATGTTGTTACAGACCCTAATCATGGAAATTTGGTCTATTACGATTCAGATACTACCATCACCGTGGAGTCTCAAAGTGTTGATGTAAATAATGTTATGGTGTATTACCCCAACATAGACTTTGTGGGAGATGATGAATTTGAAATTGATTATTGCATTACTGTGAACGGTACTTGCTATCTCACCAAGATTATTGTTCATGTCCTGAACGTGGGATCCGAGCTTTGTGCTTCGCAAGACTGTGTATGGCCTGGCGATTATAACAATGATGGTATTGCGAATATGTTAGACATCTTGCAATTAGGTAGAACTATTGGTGAGTTTGGAATCGCAAGAACAGCTCCTTCAATTGATTGGTATGGACAGTTTGCTAACGAATGGGGTAAGTCCACCTTTGGCAGCAATCTTGACTTTAAACATGCAGATGCAGATGGTAATGGAGAAGTGAACGAAGATGATCTAGATGGGTTAGACAAATCATATAATCTTACACATACAGTTCATCCTGAGATTAATCCGTTTGAAAAGACATACCCTATAATTCTTGAAGAAACGTCAACTGGTCCATATAGTATTGGTGATCTAGTGACATATGATTTAATGTTAGGAGAAAGCGGCAATGAAGCAATTAATATGTATGGTTTTACTTGGTCATTTGGCTACAACAATGCATTGGTAGACGCAAATAGTATTGATATTGACTTTGATGAAAATTCTTGGTTGTATACCAATAATAATTCACCTGTATTATCATTAACTAAGAATTTAGAGCTCTTAGAGAGGGTAGATGTTGGTGTCACCAGAACAAATGGCTATTCTGTTTCTGGACAAGGAAAAGTAGCCACTGTTAGTTTTATTATTGAAGATGATATAGAGACACAATTTGCAAGCCGATTCCTTCCTGTTGATGTTTCTGTCAACAATATTATCGGTCAAAACGACAACGGACAATACTTCCAATTGCCAGACTACAAAACACAGTTTATCTTAGACACTGGTGGTACGGATGACTTAACTACCAACGAAGATTTAATCCTTTTTCCTAATCCAACTGAGCAGTTCTTGACCATTCACTTAAATGGTGATGAATTAATGACTAATGTTACAGTTTATAGCATAACTGGTATTGAGATGTTCAGTATCGATAATGTACAATGGGAAAGAGCAGAATTGGATGTAAGCAAATATGCTCAAGGTATGTATATCGTGAAATCACAAATCAGTGATGGATCTGTATTACAGAAGAAATTTCAAGTGATTAAAGAATAATAATCCGCAATTAAGATATTAAACAAAAAGAGCCGTATCGCTATCAGCGATACGGCTCTTTTTGTTTAGATTCTGATCTTATTTTGATGCGAAGAAATTCTTGACTTCTGTAGCGTCTTCAGCCTTCATTCTACCACTTAGTATAAGTCGGATTTCTCTTCTTCTAGAAGCGCTTTCATATAGCTTTTGCTCCTCCTCAGAAAGCGGAATCAGTTGAGGGACCTGAATCGGCTTTTTTTGTGCATCATCTAAAGCAACAAAAGTGAAATAGGCATGATTTGATCTTCTGCTTTCGTGCCCTTTGACATTCTCTGCAAATACCTCGACATAGATTTCCACGGAGGTATTAAAGGCTCTGGTTACCTTAGCCTTTAAGGTAATCACATCACCAACTAGAATAGGTTTTTGAAAGGAAACGTGATCTACGCTGGCTGTTACCACATGAGCCTCGCAATGCTTACCGGCACAAATACCCCCGGCGATGTCCATCCAACGCATAAGATTTCCCCCCATGAGATTCCCCAATGGGTTGGTATCATTAGGCATAATCATTTCTGACATTATGGTAAAAGAGTCACTTGTTTTCTTTGCTTGCATTATTTGATCATTACACCCATCTTGTCGATATAGGGGATATTAGTGAAATTCATTTTGTCAATGCTTCCTTTTACAAAGACGTATTTCTTATCGTACATATGTCCATCTAGTTTGTAGCTAACCCAGTATTCATTGGCTAGCTCAAACACATCTGACTGGATAGGTTCAATCAAGGTAGCTCTTAGTGGGCCTATCTCCTCAAAAAAATGTCTCAGCACTGAGGTTTTTTTCTCTTCACCATCTACTTCACCATAGCCGCGAGAATTGATCAGCACCCCTGTCAAGGTGCTATCATTAGTATTAAGGATGTAGACATTCCATAAGGTTTCATCGATTTGGCCAGTCTCATCTTCTCTAGGCAATATAGCAATAGCGACACCTTCTACTTTCTTGATAGGGATATCCTTTTTCATATGGAGCTAAACGTATTTATATTCAAAAAGTGAAGCAAAATGCGACTTTATTTTCATTTTTACTTCTTCCATGTCTACCTTTTTACCCAATTCTTTTTCTAGCGAAGTAACTGTTTTGTCATGGGCATCTATTCCACATGGGATGATATTATCAAAGTGACTCAGATTGGAGTTGATGTTAAACGCCAGACCATGTAAGGTAACCCAACGGCTCAAATGTACTCCTATCGCGCAAATCTTTCTACTAGGCCCATTTTCATCCAAAATCCAAACTCCGGTAAAATCCTTTTGTCGAGTCGCTTTTATGCTATAGTCTGCTAATGTTCTGATAACTACTTCTTCGAGCTGGCGTACATATTTATGGATATCTCTAAAAAAGTACTCTAGATCGAAGATAGGGTAGACTACCAATTGTCCCGGCCCATGATACGTGATGTCTCCTCCGCGGTTTATTTTGAAGAATTCAAAGCTAGAAGAAGATAATTCTGAACTATTAAGTAATAGGTTATCCATACTTCCGCTTTTGCCGAGAGTGTACACAGGTTTGTGTTCGCAGGTCAAAAGATAATGATACGGTACGTAGTCTTCTTCCTCTCCAAAAGCTCTTTTTCTAGCGATTAATTTCTTGTTGAGAATGGTTTGGTAATCCCATGCCTTCTGGTAGGAGATTAATCCCAAGTCTTGATGCGTAACTAGATTGCTCATATTTATAGTGTCCTCTATTCTATTTGTTTTCAAGGGGATATGAAATTAAAATTAGGTATAAATTGAAAATTGACAAGCAACTATTGTTTGTAAAAATCCATCTTATAATTATAATAATTAATCTTAATATTTATACATTTGCGATTACAGACGATAAACGTCGAATATTGTGACATGTTGGTCACTCTTATCGTCATAAGATTACCTATTTATTAAAAAATTTAAAACTATCCTTTTTTATGAAAAATCAACTAAACCAAGTGAAGCTTATTTTAAGCTTCGTATTCTGTTTAACATTGGTTTTTGTTAATGCACAAATTGACGGTATACCTTTTGGAGATCTTCCACCAACAAGTGAGTATGGAAAATGCTACGCTAAGTGTAAGATTCCTGATGTTTACGAAACTGTGTCTGTACAAAAGCTAAAGAAAGAAGCAAGTACTAAATTAATCAAAGTACCTGCTGTTTATGAAACTGTTACTGAGACTATGTTAGCTAAGGAAGCTTCAACTAAGTACAGAACTGTTCCTGCTACATTTAAGACTGTTTCTGAGCAAGTAATGGTTGAACCTGAAAAAAGAACCTTAAAAACTATTCCTGCAAAGTACAGAACTGACTCTAAGCAAGTTCTTGTTTCTCCTGCTAGAGGTCAGTGGATCAGAAAGAAGAAGTCTCCGAACTGCTTCTCTTCTAACCCAGATGATTGCTACGTAGCTTGTTATGAAGAAATTCCTGCAGTTTACAGAACTGAGACTTTCCAAGTATTAGTTTCTCCTGCATCTACTACTGAAGATGTAAGACCTGCTAAATTTAAGACAGTCACAAGACAAGTTGTTGATCAGCCTGCAAGAGTAGAAGAAATTCCAATCGAAGCAGAATATAAGACAGTATCTAAGAAGGTATTAGTTTCTCCTGAATCTACAAGAGAAGAAGTAATTCCTGCGGAGTACGCTTCAATAAACGAAAAGAGATTAGTTTCTCAAGGAGGATTTACAGTTTGGACTGAAATCCTTTGTGCTGAAAGAACAACGTCTACAAAAGTAGCTAATGTTCAAAGAGCATTGAATGCAGCTGGATATAACGCAGGATCTGCAGATGGTGTTATGGGTATTAAAACTCAAAATGCACTTCAGCAGTACCAAACTGATAAAGGTTTACCAGTAGGTAACTTGAATCTTGAGACACTTAAGATGTTGGGAGTAAGCCAAAACTAATACCAATTAGTATGGTGCAGTTCCAAACTGTCTAGATAAATAAACCTAACATAAAGACTTATCATCCGTAATGATGGTAAGTCTTTATTTTTTAATGCCTATGAAGTTTACAGAATTTAATTTCTCTACAGAGCTAAACGATGCCCTTGATTCTATGGGTTTTGTTGATGCAACACCTATTCAAGAACAAGCGATACCTATCATCATGGATGGGCATGACTTGATTGCTTGTGCTCAGACTGGTACGGGTAAAACAGGAGCTTTTCTGCTGCCAGTTCTTCAGACTATCTGGGAAAGTGATGATAGAGATTCTGTAAACGCTTTAGTTATAGTACCAACTCGTGAGCTAGCTATCCAAATTGATCAGCAAGTCGAGGCAATGTCCTATTTCCTAGGTATCAGTTCTATTGCAGTTTACGGAGGAGGAGATAAAGAGGATTGGGAAAAACAACGAAAGGCCCTTTCAACAGGTGCGGATATTGTAATAGCTACTCCTGGTAGATTGATTGCGCACATGCAATTGGGCTATGTTAAAATGAAGAAGGTTAAGCAATTGATATTAGATGAAGCAGATAGAATGCTTGATATGGGTTTTCTAGGAGACATCATGTCTATCATCAGCAATATTTCGGAGAAAAGACAAAATCTTCTATTCTCAGCAACGATGCCAACTAACATTCGGACATTATCTTCAAAGATATTAGTCAATCCAAAATCAATTAGCCTTTCCATATCTAAGCCAGCTGCAGGGGTGTTACAGGGAGCTTACTTAATCAATGATGTAGATAAGAGTAAATTGATTGTAGACTTACTCAAGGATAAAAGAGATAAGTATAAATCTGTAATTGTATTTTCATCTACAAAAAAAAATGTAAGTAACATTGTTGGCGCACTCAAAAGTGCAAAAATTGATGCAGAAGGAATCTCCTCGGACTTAGACCAAAAACAACGGGAGAAAGTCTTACTTAGCTTTAGAAATAGAAAAACTCAGATCATCGTCGCTACTGATATACTAAGCAGAGGGATTGATATCACAGATATCAATCTAGTCATCAACTTTGATGTACCGAACGATGCTGAAGACTATGTGCATAGAATCGGTAGAACAGCTAGAGCAAACACTACAGGCGTAGCTTTGACACTGATCAATAAATACGATATCAAAAAGTTTAAGGATATCGAAGCTATGATTGAAGCATCTGTCCAAAAGATTCCACTACCCGAAGGGTATGCAGAGGGCCCAGATTTCAACTCAAAAGTAAACTACTCAAGAGGTCGAGGTGGCAATAGTCGTGGTGGTAATCGCAAAGGAGGACACAAAAATAGAAACTATAAAGGTAAAAGAAGCGGAGGTAAGAAAGGGGGCTCTGGATCTAAGCCAAAGTAAAAAAAGTGTCTCGTAGTTTTTGTAAGGTACTATCTAATACTTAATACTTACTCAACTTGTTCTAATCCAATTTCCTTCCCTTTTTCCAGCATGAAGGAATAAGCCGCTTCGTATTCATTCGGAATTTTTCCATCCAGAATAGCATCTTTTATAGCCATTTTGATAGTCCCAACTGGTCTACTCGGAGGAATATTAAAAGTATTCATGATTTGCTCACCTGTGATAGGAGGTTGCCAATTACGGATATGATCTTTTTCCTCTACTTCAATCATTTTCTGTTGCACTATCTCATAGTTAGCTAGGTACCTCTTTACTTTATTTGGATTCTTTGAGGTGATATCAGCTTTACACAGCATCATCAATGCTTCCAAATCGTCGCCCGCCTCAAATAAGAGCTTTCGAATCGCAGCATCAGATATATTTTCTTTGGTAAGACTAATCGGACGAAGGTGTAGTTTTACCAACTTCTGCACAAACTTCATTTTGGCATCTAAGGGCAACTTGAGTCGTCTAAATATTTTAGGGACTAAGGCAGCCCCCAAACCGTCATGACCATGAAATGTCCACCCGACCTCAGGTTCAAAACGCTTGGTGGGTGGTTTTGCAATATCATGCATAATGGCAGCCCATCTCAAATATAAATCATCGGTATGTTTAGAAATATTGTCTAAGACCTCTAACGTATGATAGAAGTTATCCTTATGGCCTTTTCCCTCTCTGATTTCAACACCTTGTAATTTTGCCATTTCTGGAAAAAACTCATGCAGTAAGCCAGAGTCGAAAAGTAATTTGAAACCAGTCGATGGCGGATTGGAAAGCACCATTTTATTCACCTCTGTGATGATACGTTCCATAGAGATGATATTCAACCTACCTTTGTACTTTTTGATCGCATCAAAGGTAACTGGGTTAATCTCAAAATTAAGTTGACTGGCAAAACGCACCGCCCGCATCATACGCAAGGGATCATCCGAGAATGTCTTAGCAGGATCTAAAGGAGTGATTATTTTACGCTCGGATAAATGTTTGATGCCATTAAACGGATCAATCAAGGTCCCAAAGTCTTCTTCATTCAAGCTGACTGCCAATGCATTGATCGTGAAATCCCGTCGATTCTGATCATCCTGTAGTGTTCCCTCCTCGACACTAGGCTTTCTACTGTCGTTTCTGTAGGACTCTTTTCTTGCACCTACGAACTCAATCTCGAGATCTTTGTGCTTTAGCATGGCTGTACCAAATCGCTTGAAAACACTAAGTCTAGGACGAGGGTGTAACTGCGAAGCAACCGCAGTTGCTAAAGTAATACCAGAACCAATGCATACTATATCTAAGTCTTTGGATGGACGATTGAGCAATCTGTCCCTAACATAACCACCTACAGCATAGACTGGAAAACCAAGAGATTTACCAGTAGTACCTATCAAGGATAGGATATCCCGTTCATAATCTTTTATATTAAATATCAACCCGCTATCTATACTTGTACTTCACAATAGGTGTTTTCTATCTCAGATAGAATCTGAAAGATAGCATCTAGATCGTTCTCTTGAACCAATTGCGACCTAAAATATTTTATATTTCTCAAACCTCTAAAGTAATTAGTATAATGACGACGCATCTCTAGAATACCCAAAACTTCACCTTTCCATTCTACAGAATGTTTCAGATGTTGACGGACAGCCTTTAGCTTATCTTCTAACTTTGGGGCAGGTAAATGCTCACCTGTTTTTAAGAAGTGTTTTATCTGATTGAATATCCATGGATTCCCAATACTAGCCCTTCCAATCATTATACCATCGACATTATATCGCTCTTTATAGAGTTTAGCCTTTTCTGGAGAGTCAATATCACCGTTACCAAAAATTGGTATATGAATCCTTGGGTTTTCCTTTATCTTTCCGATCAAAGTCCAATCCGCTTCTCCTTTGTACATCTGTTGCCGTGTACGGCCATGAATGGAAAGCGCTTTAATACCCACATCTTGCAGCCGTTCTGCTACCTCATCTATCTTGATGCTGTTTTCATCCCAGCCCAATCTCGTTTTTACAGTTACAGGAAGATTTGTAGCGTTTACAACAGCCTTTGTCAATTCGACCATTTTGGGTATATCCTTCAGGATACCGGCACCAGCACACCGCTTGACAACCTTCTTTACAGGGCAGCCATAGTTGATATCCAGCACTTCTGGCTTCGCTTCTTCGACTATCTCTGCCGCTTTCATCATGCTGTCCAAATTGGCGCCAAATATCTGTATACCGATTGGACGCTCTTCCGGATAGATATCGAGTTTTTGCACACTTTTGGTAGCATCTCTGATAAGACCCTCCACGGATATAAATTCTGTGTACATCATATCCGCCCCTTGCTCTTTGCATATTGCACGAAAGGGAGGATCACTAACATCCTCCATGGGTGCTAATAAAAGCGGAAATTCACCTAAATCTACGTTGCCTATCTTTACCATAATTCTATTCTAGTGACAAATTTCATATAGTATTTTGGTTTACGCAATTAATAAGCTCTTTTTATTTTAAAAAGCCTACTTTCGACACTATATATTCGTAAAAGCCTAATCTTTAAGACCCAATTGACGTATTAAAATGATTAATAATTTTATTTTTGCTGATTCTGAAGAGCAAAGCACACACTAACACTGTATAAAAGATAGAAATTATGTTTGATAGTTTTTTGGGGCATAGCCCGAAGTGGTATAAGTTAACAATTATCGGTTTCTTGATATTTAACTTCATTTCCATAATGGTTTTCCCAATTGAAGTAACTGCTTGGTGTATAATTTTAGAATTTATATTCACCTTGGCAATGGCACTTAAGTGCTACCCATTACAATCAGGAGGAATATTAGCCATCCAAGTACTTTTTTTAGGCCTCACAACTGCCAAGCATGCCTATGCCGAAGTCGCTGCCAACCTCGAAGTGATTTTACTTTTAGTATTTATGGTCGCCGGTATCTACTTTATGAAACCCTTGTTGATGTATGTGTTCAGTAAGGTATTCACTAAAATAAAATCTAAAGTAATTTTATCATTGCTTTTTGTTTTTCTTTCAGCCGTTTTATCTGCATTCCTAGACGCTCTGACTGTGACAGCAGTCTTGATAAGTGTGGCAGTTGGATTCTATGGAGTGTATCACAAGATTCACTCAAGCAGCAGAGATTATGATAAAGACGGTATCGAAGATCGCAAAGAACTATCTGGTGATACCCTTGAACAATTTCGAGCATTCCTGAGAAGTCTTATCATGCATGGAGTGGTAGGTACGGCTTTAGGAGGAGTCTGCACACTTGTTGGAGAGCCGCAAAATCTTTTGATTGGGGAAAGACTTGGTTGGGATTTCATACAGTTCTTTCTTCAGATGGCTAACATTACTATTCCCGTTTTTATTTGTGGTATGATTACTACAGTTATTTTAGAGCTCACTGGCTGGTTCGAATTCGGCACTAAATTGCCAGAACAGGCCAGAACCATCATAGAAAATTATACAAAAGAAGAAGACGACAAACGGACTCAGAAAGAAAAGAACAACTTGATTATTCAGGGAGTTGCCGCCATCTTTTTGATCATTGGTTTAGCAACTCATGTCGCTCCTGTTGGATTGATCGGATTAGGGATAATCATTTTTCAAACCGCCTTCATGGGTATCACCGAAGAGCACCATCTTGGAAAAGCATTCGAAGAGGCACTACCTTTTACAGGACTTCTAGTAGTATTTTTTGTTATCGTGGCTATGATTCATGACACGCATTTGTTTAGCCCGATTATAAAATATTTGTTGACTTTACCAGAGAGTCAGCAGCCCGCTATGTTTTATTTAGCCAATGGGATTTTATCCATGATCAGTGATAATGTTTTTGTAGCAACAGTCTACATTGGTGAAGTAGAATCAGCATTTAAAGCAGGCGATATAACTCGACAACAGTTTGAGAACCTCGCAGTGGCTATTAACACAGGTACCAACCTTCCCAGTGTTGCGACACCTAATGGTCAAGCCGCATTTTTATTCCTCTTGACCTCATCTTTAGCGCCGCTGATCAATCTTTCTTATCTCAAGATGATGAAGATGGCATTCCCGTACACCATCGTTTTGGGGATTGTAGGCCTGCTAGGGGTTATGTATTTACTGTAAGATTTTTTGGGCGTATCCCATAGTATCCATGTAAGATGGATACTATGGGTCAGGCTATCCGAGACTACGCATTCGCTTCGGCCCTTGACTGAAAAAGTCAAGGTCTGCTTTCACCCGATGAAAAAATCGGGATCGCATCTCTACTATCCTTTACGCGGTCTATCACATGAGCTGTTACTATTTACTTCATATCATTTCCGATTTTCAATCAGTGTCTTTGGGTGCTAAGAATTCGTATATTTAAACAAAAATTTGGACCATGAGAATTGTTTTCATCCTACTAACTTTCTTTTGTATCTGCGCTTGTACATCCAAGCAAAGCTATCCATTAGCCACCACAGTTGCCAATAGCAATTCTGTCTTTGAGACCTCAGGAGAAGCAGGCCTAGTACACACTGTTTTCTTTTGGTATGCTGATGATGCAGATCCAGCTCGCCTAGCGGAATTTGAAAATGACCTAAGAGAACTCGGTAAAGTACCTTCGATATCCAGCTACTATTATGGGCCTCCAGCTGCTACAGCGGAACGTGGTCCAGTAGACCATTCCTATGACATGGCTATCAATGTATTTTTTAAAGACATTGCTGCCCATGATGCTTATCAGGTAGATCCTATTCATGTAGGTTTTGTAGAGAAATGCAAGGACCTTTGGGAGAAGGTAGTTGTTTATGATAATCAGATATCTAAGTAGATTTATTTGTACCGCTACACAGTTCTTTATTCAACTACCTCAATATCTTCAATAGAAATGAACAGTGAACAAAATCTTGATGTCCCTGCTGTCCAATTTGCTCTGACTTCTAAAGGAAAGTTTTGCGTATTTGGATTGAGCGTAAAAGTGGCATTTGATGGCAGTTCGGCAAATAGAAAAACTTCAGACCGTTCTTTAAATTTGATCTGATAGCCACCACAACAAGCACACTCGGTCGTATCAAAGCCAATGATTTCTCCTATCGAATCAAAATCGCCAGCATCATCATCGTCTACGCGCTGACAGGAGTATAAGCTGAACCACACTAAAACTAGTAATAATGAATATTTCATAATTATAATGTTAAAAAGAGATTTTTATAAGTAGGATAGTATCCTCCCCAAAGAGCAATCAGATTCTTGATTCGAACGGATATAGACAATTTATCTTAGGATGCTGCAGCTACAGCATCTAAAAGTTGTTGCTTGGTTTTCATACCTGATTCTTGCCATAACTTTTCTCCATTTTTAAACATAATCAAAGTGGGCACACTTCTGACTTGATATCTTTGCGCTATAGATTGATTTTTATCGATATCGATTTTAATGATGCGCACCTTCCCGTCTATTTCATTCGCAAACTCTTGTAATATAGGTGATTGCATTTTACATGGGCCACACCATACAGCATGGAAATCTACTAAAACTAATTCTTTACTATTGATTATTTTTTCAAAATTACCTTTCACTTTTATTTATATTTGGTTAAAAAAGACGCATAATATAACACACCTTTAGACGTATAAATTATTACTTTTGGTCAATGAATGAGCTTATTTTTAACATCCAAATAATAAAGAACAACTCGGAATACGAAGATGTTGCTTTTAAGTCTGATTTACTCAATTTAAACTACATCTTTGGGTCTGCATTCTATATTCAACATAAAGGATTGCAGCAATTGCTTCGATACCCTGAAGATATGCATCCCGCTTCTAACAAACGCATTGTCTTTAAACATATTTTAGGATTGATGTCCTCAAAACTTAACTTGCTGAAAAGGGATCACGCTGTATTTTTTCCAATCGATATGGAAGCTGAGTATACCGGTGTCCTAAAGTGCGCGCTAGATGCAGATATGCAGTTTTCCATTCAATTTGGAGTAATCGATGAAGAAGGGATAGGTGTAGATATCAAAACTTTGGAACCCAAAGGCAATATCAATAAATTCTTTACTGCTCAAACGGCCAGAGTAAGCTGTGAATTAGCAGATATGCAACTTGCGTTAGCCAGTAATCTTCTGGACATTAATGTAGAGGCAGTCAAGTTTATGGAAGAGCGTTTGGCTGCTGAATCTAAACCCGTATAGCACTCAAACTAACAAAGATGATAAAAGGACAATGTATGGCCACCAAGGCTATTTTAGAAGATAAAGCCCAAGTGGGATACATGTTTAGAGAGGCAAGTGATTTCCCTGATGATAGCGGCTGGAGAATTTTTACTGGAGAAGAAAGTCTAGACTTCATCGATGTAGACGACAATATTGACATCTATGATCTTAGTGAAATCATCAGTAAGGATGAGGATATCGCTCAATACTTAGATCATCCAGTAGGCACCGAATTAGAGCGCGTAGCCGGTAGTTCAGATTTTCAAATAGTTAAAAGCGAGGGATAATTTTCCTTTGCTGAAATTCGATTTTTCGCTCTGAATGCTTAGTTTTAGGAAAACGTTCCTGATATGTCTAAGAAGTTTTCACGTAGAGGAGTTATCAAAGCACTTGGATTAGCCACGGGATCTATTTTGTCTTTTCCTGTTGGTGGATTTGATGAAAATGGCCGCCCTCTGATTCTTCCCAATCCAAAAAAGTATCCTGCACTCGCCAAACCTGTTACAGCCATCACACTTGGTGCAGGCAATCGCGGGAATGTATACGGAAACTATGCTGAAAAATATCCTGAGCAACTCAATATCATAGGCGTTGCCGAACCTATACCTATTCGTAATGAAAGGTATTGTAAGCAGCACAAGATTGACGTTAAACATAGCTTTAGTACTTGGGAGCAAGTGTTTGCATTACCAAAGTTTGCAGACGCGATCATAATTACTACTCCAGATGATTTACATTATGGGCCTGCTATGGCTGCTTTAAGAAAGGGATATGATGTTCTACTAGAGAAACCCATCGCGCCCACCGAAAAAGAATGTAGAGACATCCTTACGCTTTCAGAAAAGACTGGCAACATAGTGGCCGTTTGCCATGTACTTAGATACGCTCCATACTTCATAGCGCTAAGAGATAAGATCCAAGATGGTAGTATCGGAGAGCTAATAAGCATTCAACATTTTGAACCCATCGAGCATGTGCATATGGCGCATAGTTTCGTAAGGGGGAATTGGCATGATAGTCAAAAAACAACTCCAATAATATTAGCGAAGTCATGCCACGATTTGGATATTCTACGCTGGCTTGTTGGCAAACCATGCGAAAAAATTTCTGCCTTTGGATCCTTAAAATGGTTTACTAGCAAGAACAAGCCAAAAGGTGCTACAGCTCGATGTATGGACGGCTGCGCCATAGAAAAAGAATGTCCTTACAGCGCAATGAAAATATACTATCGAGATCGACAGCGTACCTATGTATTTGATCTCCCAGAGGATAAAGAAGCCCATGGAGAAGCAATTCTAGGCTATCTTAAAAATACCAATTATGGACGCTGCGTGTATCAAATGGAGAATGACCAGCCAGATCACTACGTAGCCAATATGTTATTCAAAGATGATGTAACTGTAAGTTTCAATATGGAAGCCTTTACTTCTTATCATGGCAGACGGACGCGAATCATGGGCTCTCATGGAGATATAGTAGGAGACATGAAACAATTCGAATACACCAACTTCCTGACAGGTGAAAAAACTACGTGGGAAATGGAGACCGATGGTCATGGAGGAGGAGATTGGAATCTCGTGGCAGATTGGATACAAGCAGTCAGCACAAGGGATAAATCAGTCTTGAGTTCTACAATCGCGGCTTCTGTAGAAAGCCACATCATGGGTTTCGTAGCAGAAAAGAGTAGGGCATCTGGACAAATCGAGAAGGTGGCTTTGTAGGGATGTTAAGAAATAAGATCAGAACGCCCAGGGAGTTTGTACTGATTTTATCCGTGGGATGACCTTATCACAGCTCAATTTTGGGAACCTCCTATCTAACCACTGCAATCTGCTGCGTTATAAAATTATTATCTTCCGTAACAGCTTTGATAAAATATATGCCCGTTGGTAATTCGCTGATGTTGAATTGTAAATTACTATCTGTAAATTGAATTGAATCTACTAGACGGCCCTGCAGATCAAAGAAACTAACT
>CAKZVJ010000041.1 GCA_937923345.1 uncultured Saprospiraceae bacterium | reverse complement strand
TTCTACCGTTCTACCGTTCTACCGTTCTACCGTTCTACCGTTCTACCGTTCTACCGTTCTACCGTTCTACCGTTCTACCGTTCTACCGTTCTACCGTTCTACCGTTCTACCGTTCTACTTTTAATGCTTTTTATAACATTTCAATCCTGTGAAAAGGATAAAATTACAATTACCGATTCGAGTCTATCTACAGATGAAAGAATAGATCAACGCTCGCTAGAAGCTAGTGAAAGTCATGTCTATAATGTCACTGATGAAACCGCTGGTAACCAAGAGTATACCCAAACTGTTTTGGGAGAAGAAATTGTTAATCCCTTTAGTGTATCAAACCTTGTGCAAGCACATGCTAACCTATATCCTGAAGATGAAACTATCTCTTATGAGACAACTGATTTGTATATAAAATTTTTACCAGCTAGTATTGAAGAGGTAAAAGAATTGTATTCATCAGGCCTTGTAGTTTTTGATTATCCGCTTCACTACGAACTGATAAAAGAAGGAGATTACTACCACGATATAGTAATTGATAATCCGCATCCATTTTATGCTATTATAGGTGTTGGTACTGAGTTGCCTTCCATTGCCTATGAAATCGTAGATGAGTATCACTTTGGAAAACCCAACCCAGTAATACTAGCAGAAAGCTTTAGAATAACAGGCAACGAAGAGGATATGGAGGAGCATACTGGTATTTTACCTCGATATTTAGAAGAGGGTCTGAGAGTTATGGAAATACCTGAATGTGAGGAACCATGTGAGGTGAAAGCATTTCTTGACGATAGTGTTCATCCACCAGTGATAGCATGGTTCTGTGATTGCCCTCCGCCTCCACCTGTTCCTGCCCCTTTAAACGAATGTGGCTGTCCAGTTTTTCAAAGCGTTAGAAAGCCAGCAGGATGCATAAAAGTACAAGATACTCAATATTCGACCCCAGGTGACCCGAGTACTTTCTTGCCAGTCAGAAGAGTCAAAGTATTTGGCAAAAACAAATTTAATAGCTCCTTCACCACTTTTGCTAATGATAATGGTTGTTGGAATTACAACAAAGAATTTTACGGCAGCATAAGGTTTCAAATTATATTTGAGCATGAAAGGGCAAAAATTAGAGGAGCCAGATCAAATACTAAAAATCCTTTTAATCTACTAAAACCAGTAAAAGATTTTCTAGGCACAGTATGGGGACCAGTATTTAATGATATAGAAGTAAATTATCACTTGTGGGGTGAACAAGGATCATGGGGCCATATGTATTGGGGAGCAGCTCATGTGAATAATTCATTACATGAAATGCATGATTATGCACTATTGGATGGTATTGCTCCTCCTCCTTTAGATTTGGATTTGTATGTTGGTTGGCAACAAACTTTTGGTTATGCAGTAATGAAAAATTTCATTGGCACAATCCCATTTTTTAATGCTTCTGCCAATGGATTTTTAAATGGGAATGGATCATTTATTTCCCCATATCTGATAACGAACACAAGTACCTTTACTATACTAGGCATAGTAGATCTTTTTATGCCTGATGTATTTGTAGGAATCGACTTTTCTGTTTCAGATCGTCTAAAAGCACTTTCCTACCATGAATTTGCACATACATCACACTATACCGTGGCAGGTAGTGTCTTTTGGCAGAATCTTATCTATGGGGAAGTGGTAGCAGAGTTTGCCGATGGAGACCCTCATGGAGTGGCTACCTCCCTAAATGCAGGGCATATCTCTGTAGCAGAATCTTGGGCTGGTTTTATTGGTTGGTTGTATGCTAGTAGAACCTATCCAACTGGTTCTCAATCTATAGGTATTCCATGGGGAAGAAGGGTTGAAACAATTCATAATGAAGTTGCCATGCATATACCTGTGGGCTTGCATAATGATCTCATAGATCTTAGCCCCGACGTTGGGAACGAACCTCTAATCTCATGTTTAGATGATGGGTCGAGTTGTTTTTTTGTAACAGATAATGTAGATGAATTCACAATTTCAGAATTGTTCTCTTTATTAGATGCAGGAACGATTAGTATGCCAATTTTTAGGACTAGATTAGAAACAAACTTTTTACCAAGTACGACTAATACACAAAGTCAGATGGATGCTTTGTTCTTTGATTATGGTCTTTGATTTAACCCTAATAGGGAGAGCACTTGGCTCTCCCTATTATCTAAAATAAAAACAATATGAAATATATATTATACCTAGTTATACTAAGCAGTCTTTTTTTGCAAGCATGCGTAGACGATGAATGTATCTTTGGAGGCCCTTATTTATTCGAGATGCCGGCGACCTTGAGTCCAGCAAAAGCCATATACTCTATAGGAGATACGATTACTGTAAGTTCGCGATTTTCAGACATGGTCAACGAGAGAAATACAGAACGCAGCTACGAGTTGAAAGATTATATATTTAACCCAGTAGTAGGTTTTGCTAAATTAGATACGATGGGTGTTGATACTCTTGAGTCAGTTATAGAGGAACATATAAAGCCAATGTTGGATTTATCATCAAACTTCTCTAATGTTTCACTTACTTCAGGTGGTTATGTGTTTCTAGGACAATTTGACTATGTAGATAATGAGTATTCACTAGAATATAGTTTCGTAGTGAAAAAGCCAGGTTTGTACATTATGAATTTTGCTAGTTTGCTAAATCTGAGTCCCCAAGAACATCAGGAATTTCCTGGTAAATGTGGTAATAAAGCAGCTGATACCTGGACGGTTCTGAATGATGGAGCGGATAACAATGTTGATTTTTTGTTGGAGGCAGCATCAACGGCTTGGCATGTAAAGCATGCAAGCGCAGATACACAGTTTCATAGTCTAGGTGGGTATTGTTATAAGGTGGAGTAGGGAAAATGAAGCAGCCAACAAATCAACAACTCCCCCAAACCCAAGCAATACCAAAATCGCATTGTCCAACTTCGGCACCCTACCAACACCCCAACCAATCCTAATACACAAAATAAGTTTTAAACAAAAAACTCAGATGATCCCAGTTCCGAATAATGAGAAAGAAAATGGCCAGAAATATAAACAGGATGATAATACGCCCATTGCGAATATGCCAAGCCAATTTCTCGCGACGCGTTTTATATTTCTTTTTTGTATTTTTATAAGCCATTGTGCCTCTTTGACACAAAGATTAAAAATTAAACCATTTAATAATAGGTAGTTTTGAAATATTCTACGTTTTATATCCTATAAACAGGCGCAATATGTTTTTAGAAACTTCCATTGGATACTTGCAGATAGAAGCTTCCGACAAAGGCATCACCATGGTGAAGCGAGTAGACTTACCTGCCCATATCCAACCAGGTAACGAGATCGTAGAGCAATGCAAGATTCAGCTCACAGAGTACTTCAGTCGCAAACGCACAAAATTTGATGTGCCACTTGACTACGAAGATAAATCCGAATTCATGGTACAAGTATGGAATGCCCTGCAAGAGATTCCTTATGGAACCACGACCAGTTATTCCAGTATCGCGAATAAGATAGGAAATCCAAAATCAGTCCGAGCCGTAGGCCTGGCGAATAAGAATAATCCAATTGCTATCATCGTGCCTTGCCATAGAGTGATAGGCAAGTCTGGAGATCTTACGGGCTACTTCTATGGTCTAGAAACAAAAAGAGAATTGTTGGAATTAGAAAATCCAGCCTCCTTTGCTAAACAAGGAGAGTTGTTTTAAGGAAAGAAGCAATATTCCCTAAACAAACAAGCCAGTTAAGAAAATTTTCTTAACTGGCTTGTTTGTCTGTGCGGTGGTAGAGAAAGCTTATGGAGTAGCGATTTAGTTCTCCTTATTTTTTTCCTCCTCCTCTACATGCGGTATCGCCAAGATTATTTTCTCCGTTTTCTTTTTGACCACCCTGAACTCTCTATCTACTTCTATAAATTCTCCATCTTCTTGGATACTAGCGGAAAAAGTTATGATGCCTCCCTTACGCGCCTTTTTAAGGACCCATCTTTGAGCATCGTCTATTTTCGATTGACCAGCAGCGTCTAAGAATTTCTTTTTTCTTTCGTAAGCAACGATTACTTCGGAGGGTTTTATATTCTCTCCATAAGGACCGCGTATTGCGACAGAATTCAGCAAGTTTCTTTTAATTTCTTTTCTGGTGATTGTTTTGCCTTTGATTTCGCCCCAAAGCAATCGATACTTTGAGGTAGCCCCTTGCCCAGAGAAAGAAAATTTTATGGGCAGATTGAGTTTTACATTTACCTTTTTATTGTTGTTCACCCCTGGTTCCCAGAGTGGCATTTGATCGACAACTGCCAAGGCTTGCTCACCGCAGCCCCCTCCAATATCTTTGAGGATGAAAGCATCTTTTATAGTACCATCTTTTTGAACCACAAAACTCACAATTACAGTTCCCGCTATTCCTTGTGCTTTTGCTTCTTCCGGATATTGTAGCGTAGTAGAGATAAACCCTACTAAATTGTCATTAGAACATCTTCTCTTTCCTTCTGGATGTCCTTCAAAGTCATTACATCCTGGGAAATAGGGCATAACATCCACATGTACTAAAGTTTCATCGCTCTGAGCAACAAGACTTAATTGAATAGGCAAGAAGACAATTGTCAATATGAAAAATAAAAAGCCTTTATTCGACATAGGTACGTTTTTGATAAGTAAGTGATATTTACATTCTCTCTGCAGTAGATACTAACGTCTTCTTTAAATCTTTGATGGAATTTAGGGTAGGTTTTTCTGCAAAATTTCCCTTTTTGTCTATAATGAAGTATTGCGGGATTGATTTGATCTCATATTCTTTAGCAATGCTAGATTCAACCCCTTCTGGCACGATGACATGTGTTCCCTGAAAGCCATTTTTTGAAATAGCATTTTTCCAAGCTGCTTCGTTTTTATCAAACGAGATGTGTATAAATTCCACATCTTTTGATTTGAGTTCTTGCTCAAGCGGCTTTAGTTCATTCATTTTTTTCATACAAGGTCTGCACCAGCTTGCCCAGAAATTTAGGTATACCGTTTTGCCACTCAGCGAAGAAAGCGAAACTTCCTCTTCGCCTGGGTTCCTGATGACAAAATTGGAAGCTCTAGTGCCTATGGCATTCACTAAGCTCTTTTCATAAGCCGCCACTACCTTTGATCCATAGGCATCGTTATCATTATTGTTTAAAAATGCTTCAAACATAGGAATAGTCTCCGCTATATATCGCTTACTGAAGGCGCTACCTATCATCTCTGATTGCAAAAAGGCTCGTTTTTCATCTGAGGAATATTTTCCAGCAAACTCATATTTACCTTTATATGGATTACTTGCCTTTTCTGCTTGCAGTTCATATGCTCTATCGATTTTGGCAAGTAAGAACTGCCTATAAAATTGATTACCGATCCTACCTTTCATATTGGTCATATTATCTAAGAAGGTATAATACTGTTCTTGATCTATGTCTTTTATTTTTCGATATACATGTCCATGCGCCATCATGTGGTATGCCCAGTCATAGTTAATCTCAGCAGTAATATATTCTGAAAAGCCCTTACTTAACTCTCCCGATAGATTGCTCGAGCTAGAAAACAAATGGCTCAAAGCATTTTGTCGTCTGGTGCCTAGGTATGCGATAAATTCTTCTACAGTAAGGTCACGCATCTTTAGGTCCATTTCAGGTGCTATCGTATACCAAAATTGATTTTGTTGGTACTGTACCAGCTTAAATGCATTAGATTCGGTAGGATTAACCTTGTAATATTCTCTCAAATACTCATTATTGGCCTTGGACTTGCCTTCAAACTGGAAAGAATATTGAAAGTCGCTAGCAGAGCAATTGACCACTAGTGTATCACCAGGTTCTAGATAAACATACCCTCTGTTTTGATTAAATACCATACTTATAAGCTGAGGTTCCTGCATTTCTACTGCAAATGCAAAACTTCCATCTTCTAATATATTGCTATAGTAGTCTTCTGTACTTCCTGTTAGATATTTTTGATTGACATGTAAACTGATGAATTGCTGATTTCCAGTGACGCCGTCTATGACTCCTTTGACTAGCGCATTGGCTTGAGCTAAGGTTTGCGTTATAACAAGTACAGTAATAAGAATGGTTAATAGGAAAGAACGCATGTGTAAATATGAAAATTAATAATAGAGTCCACTCTGGAAACTAGCGGATTGCAAAAAATAGACTATTTTGGATGAGATTTTTTATTCTCGAAATTCAGTGGTGCTTGTGCACGCCAACTAGTTGTCGCACAGGCATCAGTGGATTGAAAAAATGAAAAATATCGCTAAAAGAGTCATTTTCTGGTTTCGTGAGTTTTCGGAGCGGTCTCATTTTATGTATATATGCAAAAATAGTTTTTTATAGCCTCTATAAAAAACAAAGGCTGGATTTTAATATTGTTTCAAATCAAATCTTAGCAAAATAATAACGTATAGTGCTGCTGTCTGGTGGTTAAATACAGAGATTTACCCATAGAATGGGTAGAATGGAAATCTTTGAAATATTTGAGTAGAACTCGGATTGGCGAATGCCTTTACTTAGTTGAGTATTCCTGGGTTTATCAGTCTGAATTCAGGGATATTGACTAAGAACATTTCGTTGGTTTCTATGTCCTTGAAAGTGTAATAGCCATACATCTTTCCAATATCTGTTGTGATAGGTGCCCATGAAACATATCGGTGGCTTTCGCCTGGAGATAGGGTCGGCTGTTTTCCTATTACGCCTTCACCAGATACTTCTCGCGTGACTCCCGGAGCGTTTACGATATACCAATGGCGAGACACCAACTGCACAGTAGACTCTTTCTCATTACTTATCGTCACTTGATAAGAATGTATGAACCTATTTTCTTTAGGATTAGAATGCTTTTTTTGATAGAAAGATTCTACTCCGATCGTGATGCCATTTGTTGTCAACGCTTCCATGGTAGAGTAATTTTAAATAATACAAAACGATTCCACAAATTGTTCCGCCTCCTCCAATGCAACCTCTAATAAATCATTTATCAATACCTTATCAAAGGTATTTTCATAGGTCATTTCTTCTTCTGCTCTAGCCAATCTTTTTAGGAGCATTTCATCTGATTCTGTTTGCCTTCCCAAGAGCCGCTTTCTCAATTCGGCGATAGAAGGTGGGCGCACAAAGATGGCTAAAGAGTTGTCGGGAAAGAGCTTCTTGATATTGGTAGCCCCCTTTACCTCTATGTCAAATATAACGTGCTTACGCTTGGACCATATCCGTTCTATTTCCACTTTCAAAGTGCCATAGAATTTTCCTGGATACACTTCTTCCCATTCTACGAAGGCACCTTCCTCTACCTTTCTGCGGAATTTTTCTTCGTTCAGAAAGTAATAGTCTTTTCCATCTACTTCTTTTTCTCGTTTCGGTCTATTGGTGGCAGACACAGAGAATCCTAAAAAAGCATACTTATGGAGTAAATGCCTGACTATAGTGGTTTTGCCAGACCCTGAAGGGGCGGTAAAAATGATAATTTTCCCTTCAAATTTTTCATTCGTATCCATTAAACAGAATTTGCTACTTGCTCTTTAATTTTTTCCAGTTCGTCTTTCATGTTGACTACATGACGCTGTATGTCAGACGAATATGCTTTGGATCCCAAGGTGTTAATCTCCCTTCCTATTTCTTGGCTGATGAAGCTCAATTTTCTTCCTTTGGCAGTCTTATCGTTTCCTAATTGTTCCAAAAAGTACTCACAGTGCTGAGATAAACGCACTTTCTCTTCATTGATATCTATCTTTTCAAGGTAAAAAAGAACCTCTTGTTCATATCTATTTTTATCTACATTCTTTTTACCCATGAACTCTTCTAAGCTGCGCATCATCTTTTCTTTGATTTTTATGATGCGTTGCTTTTCGTGTGGTTCTATTTTTTCTAGATTCGCTTTTATCGTTTGAATGCGAGTAGTCATATCTTGCTGCAACACTTGTCCTTCTTGCATGCGAAAGGCAGTAAATTTGTCCAAAGCTTCTTGCACGGTACTTAGAACGACAGCCCATTCTTTTTCATCTAAGTCCTCCTCGCCGGGCATGACCACATTAGGTAGTCTTAGGATTGCTGGAATAATCTCGCCGAGTGGGATATCCTCTTCCTTGGCGAGTTGCTTTATTTCTTTTACATACTTTTTAAAGAGAGGAGTATTGAGCGAGAACTGTTCGGCACCAGTGACGGCTTGTATTTCAATATTTACATCTACTTTGCCTCTTTCTGCCTTTTCTAGGATAATTTTTTTGATTTCTTGTTCTTTCTCCTTGTAGTTCTGAGGAATTTTGAGTCGAACGTCGGTAAATTTGGAGTTTAGAGACCGTAGCTCGACAGTAACGCTCTTGGAGTCAAAAGACTGAATCGCTCTTCCGAAGCCGGTCATAGATTGTAGCATAAAGATTTAGGTTTTTTTGTATCACAAATATATAATAATTGCGGTTCTGCAAAATTAAGCATGATATAGTACTTTTTGAGCAATTTATAGCTGTAAAACTGTTTGATTATTAGGTATTTGCGACATTTTGGTCTTCTTAATACTAATTGCTCTTTATTTTATCAATTTGAGTGAATAGAGGCTTTTTTTTATTCAAAAAAAAACCGACATTTGCACTTCGTTTAGAGATCCCAAATATGTTAGTAACCAAAAAAACCTTAAGTAAATGAGAAAAGCAGATTTAGTAGCGACAATTTCAGAAAAAACAGGCATTGCTAAAGTTGATGTATTGGTTTCTTTAGAGTCATTTTTTAAAGAAGTTAAAAGCACATTGGCTGAAGGGGAGAATGTTTATGTAAGAGGGTTTGGGAGTTTTATTATCAAAAAAAGAGCAAAGAAGATAGGCCGGAACATAAAAAAGAACATCGCTATTGAAATACCAGAGCATTTTATTCCAGCTTTTAAGCCTGCAAAGATCTTTATTGATGAAGTAAAGACTAAAGTGGTTGCCCTTCCTGACGATAATAGTGAAAAGGAAAGCTAGGATTCTCTCAATTAATAACCCATATTTATGACCAAAGGCCAAGCTGTTTTAATTTTTTTATCAGTTGTGTTGTTCGTAGGTCTATACTTCGGAGGGAGTGCAAAGCCAAGTGAAATCAAAAGTGCTGAAAAGACAAGGGCGCTAAATGCTGAAAGCACAGATATTTCTGCGCTTCTCCAAGATGCCAAACCTTCACTTACGCCTCTGCAGTCTGCAGAATTACTATCCTTAGAAACAAGATTATCAGAAAATAGTGATGATTCACTAAAAGTAAGTGTATATAAAGATATCGCTTCGACCTGGTATCAATACAGAAGGGCAGATATTTCAGGATTCTATGCATATAAAATTGCAGAGATGGAAAATACAGAGGAAGCATGGTCTATTGCTGGAACTACATTGACCTTAGGCTTGAAAACAACTCAAAAGGATAAATTCAAAAAGTTTTGTAGTGAAAATGCTATTAAAGCCTTTGAAAATGCAATATCGCTGAATCCTGATAATTCGCAGCATCGATTAAATTTAGCGATTTGTTATGCTGAGTATCCATCTGCATCCAATCCGATGCAGGGAATTCAGATGCTGTTAAAATTGAATAAAGAGGAACCAGACAACACTAGCGTATTACTCACTTTAGCAAGATTTGGCATGCAAACCAATCAGTTTGAAAAAGTGGAAGCGCGCTTACAAAAAGTGTTATCTTTGGAGCCAAATAATAAAACTGCCAACTGTATGATGGTTGACGTGCTGACTAAACTAGACAAAGTTGCTTCAGCAGGGCCTTTTCAAGCAAAGTGCAGCTTACAGAATTGATTTAGAATATTTTTAATTATATTAACAAAAGATTTTTGTTATGCCTTGTGGTAAAAAAAGAAAGCGTCATAAGATTTCGACGCACAAAAGAAAAAAGAGACTTAGAAAGAACAGACACAAAACCAAGAAAAGGTAATCCTAGAATATTTTATTCTAGGACTATCGTGATCTGCATGGCCTTGCTATATATTATAGTGCGGCACGTCTAGTCTTGATCCTATTTTAGTTATCCGGTTTTCAACCTGTTCTAAAGCTAATGCTGCTTTTAGATGGGTCATCGTATTGTTATATTGTAAATATTGGAAAGCTATGAGCAATCATCGCTGTGAAGGTATAAGTTAACTCACAAGGTTAAGCACAAGTTTCTAAACTTTAGAGTTTGTGGATAAGGAATTAATAATAAATTCAACACCTACGAATGTTGAAATAGCACTTCTCGAAGACAAGAAGTTGGTTGAATTACATTACCAAAAGACCAATACACAGTTTTCTGTGGGCGATATCTTTTTGGGGCGTATAAAGAAGCTCATGCCAGGGCTCAACGCCGCCTTTGTAGATATCGGTCATACCAAAGACGCTTTTCTTCACTATACGGATCTAGGACCTAAGCTAAGGTCTGTGCTTAAGTATACTGACCATGTAGTTAATGGTAAAGCCAATACCCATAGGTTAGATCAATTTGAATTTGCAGAAGAGATTCACAAGCATGGAAAGATCGACCAAGTCTTATCCAAAAAACAATACATCCTCGTACAGATCCTAAAAGAACCTATTTCTACCAAAGGGCCTAGATTGAGCTGTGAGATGACTATCCCTGGTCGCTTTTTGGTGCTTACCCCTTTTAGTAATGTAGTAGCGGTGTCCAAAAAATTAGGAAACCTAGAAGAACGTAAGCGGCTTAAGAATTTGGTAGAATCCATAAAGCCTAAAAATTTTGGCCTGATTGTTAGGACTGCAGCAGAAGGTAAGAAGGTAGCCGACTTGCACGAAGAGCTCAATTTTATGATGGAAAGATGGGAACAAATCTACAGCCAGCTGAAAACGGCTAAGCCACCCGTCAAGTTGATGAGCGAATTAGATAAGACATCTAGCTTACTACGAGATATGCTCAGTGAGTCCTTCAACAAAATTGTAGTAAATGACCAGGATATTTATGGAAGCATGAAATCCTATCTGCATAATATTGCTCCACATCAAGAGAAAATTCTTAATCTCCATAAATCAAATCGCCCCTTGTTTGATAATCATGGTATCACTAGACAAATCAAATCATCATTTGGAAAAACAGCCACTATGGCTAGTGGTGCTTATTTGGTAATAGAGCACACAGAGGCCATGCACGTTATTGACGTGAATAGTGGACATAAAATGAGTAGCCAAAATACAAATGATGCTGTTCTGAATGTCAACCTTGAATCTGCAGAAGAAATAGCGAGACAATTACGACTGCGAGATATTGGTGGCCTGATTATTATCGATTTTATCGATATGAAAGGAGCAGAAAATAGAAAACGCCTAGTAACTGCTATGCGTACCGCTATGAAAAAAGATCGTGCGCAACATACCATCTTACCACTGAGTAAATTTGGTTTGATGCAAATCACTCGTCAAAGAGTGAGACCTGCTGTCAAAATCAATACCGCGGAGCAATGTCCTTCTTGCAATGGCACTGGAAAAGTAAATTCTACCATTTTGATAACGGATGTAATCGAAAGAGACCTCAAGTTTATCTTGCAATCTAGACCTTCGGACAAAATAAAGCTGAAAGTACATCCTTTTATCTATGCATACTTACGTAATGGATTACTGAAAAGTATACAGATCAAATGGTTTAAGGAGCATTTTAAATGGATAAAGATATCGCAGGATGTAGACTTCCCATTGGCGACCTACAAGTTTTATGATGCTAACGATGATGAAATTAGGCTAAATTAGTGCCGTGAAAAAGGCAATCATCTACGGCGTATTGAACTGGGGCTTAGGGCATGCTACGCGTTCTATTCCTATCATACGCTCCTTGATCAGGCTGCATTATGAAGTCATTCTCTGCTCAGATGGAGATGCTTTGATATTACTCCAAAAAGAATTTCCACAACTCCAATTTGTAGCACTACCTGGATACAAAGTACGCTACGACTTTCGAAGCATGGTGCTAAACATGATGCGCTACAGTATAGGTATGCTGAAGGCGATTCATAAGGAAGAAAAAATCCTGAAAGACCTAGTAGAAAAGCATCAACCGGATGTCATTATCAGTGATAATAGATATGGTTTTCATCATGCAAAAGTGAAGTCCATATTCATAACACATCAGTTGAATATACCAAGTCCAAAAAAATGGCAGAACCTAACAGCCAATCGACTAGTACATCAATTTATTGAGCACTTTGATGTCTGCTGGGTTCCTGATTTAGCAGGGCGACCAAACTTGTCTGGTCTATTGAGTCATGAGGTATCCATCTCTATTCCTATACGATACATTGGCCCGCTCAGTAGATTTTCACCGCTAGCCGCAGTACCCAAATATGATGTGGCATTTGTGCTTTCTGGACCAGAGCCTCAGAGAACCAAACTGGAGCAAATGATAGTAGACCAGCATTCCGAGTTGAAGGGCACTTGTTGCTTGGTGCGGGGTACAAATGTACCAATGGACTATACCATTCAAGACAATACACTGACTATATACAATTTGTTGGGAAGTAAGGAGTTAGAACAGTTGATCGCTGAGAGTCACTTGCTGGTATGCCGGGCAGGCTACACCACCATTATGGATTTGGCCACTATACGCAAATCAGCAGTTTTGATACCTACGCCTGGGCAGCCTGAGCAGGAGTATTTGGCGAGTCATTTGAGCACGCAGTTTCCTAATTTTTCATTTGTAGATCAAGAGAATTTTGACATCTCTGAATTAAACGGCAAGAATGAAACTTGGCAAGGTGACACAACAATACCACTGTGCAACGATGAAAAATTGCAGGAGTTATTAGATGCTTAGCCTTTGCTAAAAGGCTCTATCTATCAATACGCTCTTTTGCTGCTACCTTCCATGAAAAGAATAAAGGATTTATTGACCACCTTGGTACCACCTGGAGTAGGGTAGTTTCCTGAGAAATACCAATCCCCATGATGATTAGGACAAGACTGATGCACCCCTTCTACCGTCTGAAAAATGACCTCAATCTCCGGTTTGATTCCTTCAGGAGTGATGATCTCCGCAATTTTTTTGCTAACCTGCTCGTAAGAAAACAAATCATAGAGCTTCTTTACCTGATTTTTCATCTGTTCTTTAGGAAGCTTCATTTGCTCTTTGCACTTCTTGTACGTTTTTTGCAAAAGCTCTTCTTTACCATTCTCTTTGAGCAATGCTATCAGCGCCTTGAAGGCAACAAACTCACCCATCTTGGACATGTCGATACCATAACAATCAGGATACCTGATCTGTGGTGCAGAAGATACTATGATAATTTTTTTCGGTTTGAGGCGAGAAACAATCTTAATGATACTCGTCTTGAGGGTAGTGCCTCTTACAATAGAATCATCTATTAAGACCAAGGTATCTTGATCGTTCTTGACGATTCCGTAGGTGACATCATATACGTGAGAGACGAGGTTGTTTCTTGCTTTACCATTGGTAATGAAAGTACGGAGTTTGGCATCCTTGACAACCAGCTTTTCTATTCTCACATGTTTGTTGAGTATCTTAGTGATGCTTCCCTCTTTTGGGTTTTTACCCAACTTTAGGATCTGCTTCTGCTTTTGTTTGTTGAGCTCTCGCTCTGCTCCTTGGATCAAGCCATAGAAGGAGGTCTCAGCAGTGTTAGGGATAAAGGAAAACACCGTATTGTCTAAGTCATAATTGACAGACTTTAATACTTGCTTAGCCAGAATTTCTCCCAGCATTTTTCTTTCATTGTATATTTCTCTATCAGTCCCTCTACTAAAATAGATACGCTCGAAAGAACAAGGACTTGCCGTCGCTTTCTTGTGTATTCTCTTGAGACTTACCTTGCCACTTTTCTTGATAATAAGCGCTTTTCCTGGTGGAATCTCGTGTACTAAGGAATGATGTACATTGAATGCAGTTTGTATCGCAGGCCTCTCGGAAGCAGCTACTACTACCTCGTCATCTTGGTAATAAAAGGCAGGTCTAATACCATGTGCATCCCGCATCATGAATGCATCACCATGTCCTATCATGCCCCCCATCACATACCCCCCATCAAATTTGCGGCAAGCTCTTTTGAGCAGTCTTTGTACATCTAAGTGTTCAAATATCAAGGCATTGAGTTCTTCCGTATTGTAGTGGTCCGCTTTATACCAGGTGTGTAGACGGTGCACTTCATCATCTAAGAAGTGACCTATTTTTTCTAAGACAGTAACCGTGTCCGACATTTGCTTTGGATACTGGCCTAGTTCGACCAACTCGCCAAATAGTTCGTCTACATTAGTAAGATTGAAATTACCAGCAATCACCAGGTTTCTAGAGATCCAATTGTTTTGTCTCAAGAAAGGGTGGCAAGTCTCCACACTATTGTCTCCATGCGTACCATAGCGTAGGTGCCCCATCAGCAGCTCGCCCATGTATGGGTAGTTGCGCTTGAGATTGGCAGTGTCTCTTAGTTCTTTAGCAGAGAGCTTGTGAAATTTCTTGTATACCGTCTTGAATAAATCGGATAGATAGTTATTCGGAGTGATATTTCTTTTGCGGCTGATGTATTTAGTCCCAGGTTCTGGATCTAATTTGATAGTAGCTATCCCGGCACCATCTTGGCCACGATTTCTCTGTTTTTGCATCAGCAAAGACAGCTTAGACAGCCCGTAGAAGGGTGTTCCGTATTTCTTATTATAGTACGAAAGAGGCTTACGTAAACGTATAAGCACTATCCCACATTCATGCTTGATGGAATCGCTCATTGATGTATATGTTCTGCTAGCATAATAATTAGTCCCAAAGGTAAGTTTTATCCAGCCCTTTATCAATAGGAGTTTACGTCAAAAAAATGCTTTTGTGCTGATTATTAGAACTAATATTGTCAATCTTTATCATGCTTCTCTAAGGCCTTATATATCAGCTATTAATGTATGATAAGATACTGCTGTGCTAATCATAACATGCAATTTTGTTTGGACTTATATATACCAATATTTGGGAGTGCCGCCATCCCTCCAAAAAAGGGAGGCGTCGCGTCGTTCGCTATACCTACGGTGCCGCTGCCACCGCTCACTTCTGCGCGGTTCCACCTTGCAGGCTTTTAGGCCTTCGGCATAGCGCAACGGCATCACGAAAAAAATGCCATTCCCCTAAGCACAAGAGCGCACAGTATTGAATATTACCTATTAATAATGTTCAGAAAAATAAATTAGGAATAAAATTAATGGCTACAAAACACATTGAGTGCTGCAGGCACGAAGCAGTGATGGGTGTAACCCATGGACGAAAGTCCAGCATTTTAAATTGCCCATTAAGTGTGTTCAGAAAAATAAATTAGTAATAAAATTAATGGCGACAAGGCACATTGAGTGCTGAAGGCACGATACAACACAGCGATGGGTGTAACCCATCGTATTGGGAAGTTTTTAAAAAAGTGCTGAAAGTACACTACAGAATCACTAAAGAACAGCGTATACATAACTTTCTTCACACACAGTAAGAAAGCCCAGCATTAAAAATTCCCCATTAAAAATTGTTCATTAAAAATTGTTCATTCCTCATTGAATTAATGGCGACAAGGCACATTGAGTGCTGAAGGCACGACACAACACAGCGATGGGTGAAACCCATGGAATAAAGCCCAGCATTGAAAATTGCCCATTGAAAATTGTTCATTGCTCATTGAAAATTGATAATTCTCTCCCTCCGGGCTAAGGATAGTAGCCAGTCCCGATCGCAGCGTAGCGAAGATTGGGACGTCCAAACCTCGCCGATAGGCAGGTGCAGGACCGAAACGAACGTGGAGTGGCGCATAGCCTGACACCGATATTCATAAAATCAATAAAACACCTTGCGATGAATTCTATGTAGAAAATCTTCATGAGCGAGCAAAATCAATCGGTGGAGCCCCCAAATCATTGTAAAATAAGACTTGTCCTAGGAATAAAGCACAAAAGGAGCATACACCAAAAAAATGTAAAAAGGAATCTGTATCTTAGAAGGACAATACGTACACATGGCTCTATTCAAATTTTTAAAAACGCCGAATCCTAGTCAATACGACTACAAACCAAGGTTTTGGGACCCTGA
>CAKZVJ010000040.1 GCA_937923345.1 uncultured Saprospiraceae bacterium | reverse complement strand
ATTGGATTGTACGTTTAGCTTCATTTGAAATTTTGGTCGTCTACAAATTCAAATCCAAAGATACCTCTGCATAAGGTAATCTCAATGAAATCACCTTCCTTGATGCTTAGATGCTCTTTTCTTTTAGTGGTCACCTTCACGAGACTTTGATTGCTAACCAAAAAAAGATGGAAACCTTTTTCCAATGCAGCTTTTGTCAGTTTTGGATTTAAAGTCAGTTTTTGCAGACTATTCTCGAATACCTCGACTTTCTCCTGTTGAGATCGAATTACGATTGTTCGATTTATAAAATGCGCCCATACTGGGACAATGAGGGTAATAAATATCAGAAATAGCAAAGTTAACTTGGTACGCTCTATGCCTTTTGTTCCCTTACCATAATGAATCGATAAGGCAATCGCTAACAACAATCCTAAGACACCAAACAGAATAAGGAAGAAGTTCAGATGGATCGTCAATGGAAAATTATCAATCTCTGTAACGAATAGAAATATAGTCCCAAAAAAAAGAAATACCCCCAATATGACATAGGGCCACTCCTCTTTTGCAGGTTTTACACGTTTTCTTTCGTCCATTATAGAAATTGTTTTGATATAACCATATCAAGGCAGACATCAAGATAGAAAATAAGCTTTGATTTGGTGACGTGGTACTAGCAGAATCGTCTAAAAAATTGTTGCCTCAGGTCTTAGGCGAACAAAAATTGCTGTGTGAAAGGAACCTAACATATATTTTATCGTAATATCTAAAATAAATATACACAGTTGGTTGTACATTCATTATTAGATATGTACATTTACGAACAACAATTTTTGAGCATAGTCAAACATCCAATATACCGGATTGTTTTTATTCTAAATGTTATAAAAATTGGACATATTTTTATCCTTATAGCTCCTAAACCGAATTAAACTTTTAACACTATTACTTATCGTTTTAAACCAGGGAATTTATCCCTAATGAGAAATTTGAATCAGAAAATAAAAAATATAGTAAAGTCGGGTTTTGAGCTACTTCAGATTGATTTGACGAAGAACATGCAGTATGATAGGCTTACCAAGATTATCATGAAGCAAGAATTAGGCTCACACTCCAACTGTCTAGATATAGGATGCCATGAAGGTGAGATGTTAGATAAGATGATAGAGTTTTCCCCATTCGGAAAGCATATCGCCTTTGAACCTATTCCCTACTTATTCGAAAAGCTTCAAAATAAATATAAAGAAGGTACTAATATACACCAGATAGCTTTAAGCAATAAAAATGGTGAAGTGACTTTCAATGTTGTCAAAAATGCTCCAGCATATAGCGGCATTAAAAAAAGATCATACGATGTTTCAAATCCAGATATCGAGAAGATACAAGTAACTACTCAAAAATTGGATGACTTAATTTCAATTGATAAAAAAATTGACTTTGTAAAGATTGATGTTGAAGGTGGTGAGTATGATGTATTATTAGGTGGCATAGAAACTTTCAAGCGATGTCAGCCGATTCTCATTTTTGAATTTGGATTGGGTGCGAGTGATTATTATGGCACCACTCCGGATCAATTGTATGATTTGTTAGTAAATCAAATAGGTTTAAATATATATACCCTAGAAAACTTCATAGCGAAAGAAGCTCCAGTTCAGATTGACACGTTCAAAAAAATGTATGCTGAAAATTCTGAATATTATTTCGTTGCCAAGAAAGGATAAGTTAATTCAACTAAAGTGAAGTTCATTTGCCATAGGTACAAGAGTATCTAGATTGGTATCCCCACATGCTTGGTTAGTTAAAATGAATTAATTTTCCACTTTTAAGATACGCTGATTAATTTGCATACCCTTAAAATTTGCTCTTAGTATACAAGAACCAGGTGCTACATTTTTTAGGTTGATTTCTATCTTTTCTATTCCTTCAGATACTTCTTTGGAAGATTTCATTATTAAGCTGCCATTTATATCGAATAATTCTAAGTGCAGGGTTCCATCGTCCCAGGCATCAAATTCGATAAATATATGATCTTGTACTGGATTTGGATAAACTGTGATTGGAAATCCAAATAATTCATTTGATCGTTCTATTAGATATAGCGGGCGTCTTAGCAAAAATGTTTCTAATCTTTCCAGCGCCCTTTCCCAACTGCGCAAACTCGATGGGAAGTGCCAGCGCTTGATATGTGACTCCATCTCTGCCTGCAAGTCTGCGGTCATATCATTCAATATCCCTATAGTTCTGTCGGGCGCAAAAGATGTTCGCAATAAGCGATTGAATCGTTGAGTAAAATAGGCTCTATATTCTGGCACCTCTAGTAGTTTTTGTAAAAAAATAAGCACTCTGGTCCATCTGTCTCTTTCCAACCGCTTGGCTTGATCCACAATAAATAGATCAAGTCGCTCATCATTGTGTATCAGCATAGTCGCATCAAGGTCATTGATAATAAATCTCACCTTGCCATCAAATGCATCTGAAGACCAATATTCTACATTATTTTGTGGCCAATCGCGGTTCGCAAATGCTAAATTGGTGATAATATAATCTGTATATTGTTCTATATCTAAACGGGAAACAAGCTCCTGATAATTTAGGCTATCTCTGAGATCTAGAAAGGTGATATCATTTACCAATTTATCAAAAGAATTGTTCTGACCAGAATCTCGCAATTTGGCTCTAGCTATGGTCACCTCATCTTCTGCGACGCCATATACTCGCTCTACATAATGCTGATTATTGTGCTCCCTCATGGAATGTATCCCCCAGTAAACACCGTTGAGATATACTACTGCAAAATTTCGCCTTACATAATCTGCTGTCACTTCACCATCGATAATCTGGTGTATCAAATCATCCATTATACAAGCACTGCTCCAAGGATCTGCATTCAAGGTTCGCAAGGTGATCCGCTTGAATCGATCTCCGTATTCTTTACCCCAAAATGGGTGCTCAAAATGGCTGTTTCCATAACTTGATCTCGCATAAAGTCGCATAGTTTTCTGGGGTTCTTCGCGCGTCTTAGCCCCTCCCAATCTTATACCAGCAGTCTGATCAAAGTTGAAAATTCCGTCTGCATTAAAAAAAGATACATGTATAGGCCTCTCCCACTCCTTACCTTCTTGAAAGTAGTTGTTACTTTCTCCCTTCACGTAAATACCTCTCGTTTCATCAAAAAAGTCATTCTTTTCGCCCACTAGAGATATTATAGGCATCGTATGCGGATTATCACTGAGCCAAAAAGATTGATTAAGTACTTCACTTACTCTCTCATCTCCATCATATGCTGCTACCCTTAAAATTGCTGAATTAGTAACACCTGAATTAGGCGTCTCCCAGACATCTGAAGTAGGGATAAGTGCTATATCTGAGGTGATAGGCTTTTCGATGCGTATCTCTCCGTTTGAGAGATAAGGTTCACTACTAGTGGTAGGAAAGCTACCATCTAGGGTGTAAAATAGTTTGTGTTCTGGCTTGGCCTCTGCAATAGTTACCTGCAGACCTTCTGGGTAAAATCCACTCTGATGAGATGAACGCAAAGTATATACAACTTCTGCTACCATCTCACCAGCATTTTCTTGTCCGGGGGTAGTTTGGTCGAATACTTGCCACCTACTTGTATCCTCCAAAAGTCGACCATAAGACTGATCTTCTCCCAAGACAGGATACTCCACAAACTGAATAAGCTCTCCATTGGAATTGTATACTTGGATTTGCTCTCCGTCTCTATCCAATTTGAAATTTGTATGGAGTTCGCCTTCTTGCATCTTATCTTTGTCCGAAGCGAATATGAGTAAATAAGACCTCGCGGGAATTATCTGTGAAGGAAAATTCCAAGACGAACTTTCATCAGATATCGAAAATCCGTGTAAGTCCACCTCTATATCACTAGCATTATAGATCTCAATCCAATCTGAGGCCTCTCCATCTATATCAAAAATAGTGCTTTTATTGTTTGCCATAACTTCGTTAATCAACAGATTGCCTTGAGCAAAGCTGGACATAAAATGCAAGCATAAAACAAGTGAAAAAGTAATTTTTGATATTAGCATAGGTCTCTGCATAGGGGATTAGAAAGTGACTCCAACTTGAAAGGCTACAAAATGATTCTCAAGGATATTATTGACCGAATCACTACCAATAAAGGGGGTAAAACTAAGGTTGGTTCGCCTCAATTTATATCCAAGTTGCGCATAAATCTTAGCATTATTTATATGGAGTAAATTCAATCCATATGATAAACCTGCTACGAGTCCATTGCCATAATTAAAACCAGAATTTTCATTCTCGCCGCTTCCGAAAGCAAAGCCTGCTTGTATAGTAGCAAATTGATTTTTACTCTTGCCAAAATGTTTCTTGAGATTTGCAGTGACTGGAAAAAGTGTTCCTTCCAGATTTTTCTCTATGGCTACGGCCCCCAATAAAGTAACATCATCTTGAAGCTCCCAGCCAGTCGCAAAGGACAAACCTAGTGCCGCGTTGTAGGTAAAAAAGTAAACCGTACCTGACCCACCTATGAAGTAGCCTGTCTCTATCTCGTAAATTAATTCGATGGGGGCATTCTCTATAAGTTTATTTGTATTTTCTTTAGACGTATCCCTATGTTGCGCATTAATACTATTAGCTAAAATCAATAGCAGCAAGAAAAATAATAGTTTCTTTATGTTTTCAAATTTGACCAATTGGAGTTTATTTTTTTAGTTGGTATCTCTATGTTTTGCATCTCGCAAGTAAACCGTTAATATACTCAAATCTAAAAATCAGCTGTACTAAGGATTAGAAAATCTTATAGTATAACGAACATTGAGTTCACTACGAAAAATCACTTAAGCCTAAAAATATCGCTTTTATTAACCTGTGCGCCCGCTGCGAAAAGTCACGAAAACACAAAATGGCTCTTTTAGCGATATTTTACATTTTCTCAATCCACTGATGCTTAGGTACGCCATCATGTTGTCGCACAGGCATTGCTGATTTTCGTGAATAAAAATCTCATCTAAAATAGCTCATTTTTTGCAATCCTCTTCATTTCGGACTGGACTCATTTGTTGCTTTCAAGAGTAGAATCGAAAATACATCTTAAACATAGAGAATTACCTGATTTCACAGGGAATCGAGACTGTTAAATTTTGCATACTTGATACCGTACGTCATATATTCTTTTTTTGAGTGAGGGATCGAAAAGGTGAGCCTGATAAGGCTCAGTCGCGACTTTTTTCAGTCGGGACGGGAGTGAAACGGACCCTGATAGAGCCCGCCGATGATCTTCGCTTTTTCAGCGAATATCATCGGCACTCCCAAATCAAAATCCTTCTTAATACGTTATATCTAGCATGAAACAGAAAATCAAAGTTGGTATTGCTCAAATAGCTCCTGTATGGTTGGATCAGAAAAGCACCATCAAAAAAGTGATACAGTATATCGTAAAGGCTAAAAAGAATGGATGTAGTCTAGTGACTTTTGGAGAGGCTGTGCTACCTGGTTATCCATTTTGGGTGGAGTTGACAAATGGGGCAAAGTTTGAATCCGATGTACAAAAAGATTTATATGCGTACTATGTGCGTCAGGCTATCTCTGTGGAACAGGGTGACCTGGCGGAGGTTTGTGAAGCCGCTAGACAGAAAAAAATAGCGGTGGTCTTAGGCACTATCGAAAAGGCCGCCAACCGAGGAGGTCACAGTTGTTATTGTTCGCTGGTGTACATTGATGAAAAGGGAAATATCAAAAATGTGCATCGCAAAACGATGCCCACCTATGAAGAACGGTTGGTGTGGGCGACTGGAGATGGACATGGTTTGCGTACGTTTCCACATGAGGCCTTTACCTTGGGGGCACTCAATTGTTGGGAAAATTGGATGCCACTGTCGCGTGCTGCTCTCTATGGACAAGGTGAAAATTTGCACGTAGCATTGTGGCCAGGAAATGTACGCAATACTATAGATCTGACGCGATATATCGCCAAAGAGTCTCGCTCGTATGTGATCTCCGTCTGTGGTGTACTGACTAAAGATGATATCTCAAATAAAATACCTCATGCTAAACTGATCAGAAAAAAAGCACCGAAGATAATGGCCAACGGAGGCTCGTGTATAGCAGGTCCGAATGGCACGTTTATTATACCTCCTCTAAAGAACAAGGAAAAACTCTTAGTTGCTGAAATAGACTACAATGAGGTGCTGAGAGAACGACAAAATTTTGATGTAGCAGGACATTATTCACGTCCTGATGTCACTAAGTTGATTGTAAATAGGGAAAGACAATCTATCGTGGAAATTGAGGAGTAAGGTCGGATGGCTTAGCCTCCAAACCACTTGATACGACCAGAACAAATCGTTCGTGCAAAATATCCTATACCAAAATTGTACTCAGCGAGTAGCTCAATCAAAATCGGACGCGTAATTCGTGGATCTGCATACGGATTGTTTTCTGATCCTGTAAAGTCATTTCTGAATGGATTGGGAAAGGCGAATTGTAAGTCTTGCTCCGCTAATGAGGCTTCCGACATACCCGCTTCTGAAATAAAGTCTGTCAATGCAAAGTGTATTCTTATCCCTAACATGAGTGTAGATCTTTCTGAACCTGCGACAAATGCTCCACCTCCAAAAACGGCAGAAAAATAGTCTTGATAGTTATTCGTAACATCGGTGATCTGCGGAAAGCCTCCTACTGGATCGAAGTGCTCTACAGAACGAACCTGAGCTCTCATGATCCCAAACTCTGAAAATGCCCCTTGGCTATAATATCTGTACAAAAAATAGAGATCTACATTTGACCAACGCACTTCGTTTCTACCTTCTATCCTAACACCTGAATCATCTGTCCAACCGTAGTCAAAGTTTTGCCTCTGATTAGAAAGCATCGCTTCAAAAGAGATACTATGTCTCTCTCCTAAATTCAAACTGGCCTTCGCACCAAAATTATAGGCTCCACTAAAGTCATGCACATAGGTATTATCATCAAAGATATTTTGGTCGATCAACCAGCTTGTTCCGCCTCCGAGCTTGAGTCCAACGTCTGTCCATGCCTGTGCAAAAGACTGCTGCGATATAAAAATAATTGAGGCAAAAAGTAAGAGTAGTTTTTTCATTTCAGGTGTAGTTTTGACATCGTGTGCTATAGGTGCCTAGATAGCTAAACACACGATTATGCTGCAATGCTAACAAAAAAAAACTATAAAATCTATATAGGATTGTGTAAAAGTGCTTTAAAACACAGAGCTACAGGAGCGTCTCCGCTTATTTGTGAAGATAAGTAGGATCGTATTTTATAGTGATATGTATCCAAATGGAGCGCGAGATTCTGAATATCCAACCAAATAATATTGCAATCATCACAAATAATAGAATAAAGGACGTGTCAACAGATAAGTCAAATACAAACATGCATATTGCTATAAATCCTAAAAACCAAAAGCCACAAATAATATAAGAGATGAACATCGCCCCATAATAAAAACCGGGCTCTGGCAAAAACTTTTGACCACAACTCGGGCAGACATCAGGCATCACTGTTAGTTGCTTAAACTGAAAACTGCCGGGGATGGTAAAGAGATCGCCCGTTCTGCATCTTGGGCATTTCATAGCAAAGACACTTTGGAGTAGGCTTAATTCTGATTTTGCCATACAAGTTATTGATGATACAAATAAAAAAAAGTGATGCTAAGATAGCATCACTTTCGGTCGTACAAGTCTAAATTGTACTACTATTTATTAAATGTTTTACCTAATCGATTTACGAGAATTTCTTGTGCAGTCAGTCAATAATCTGATGACAGCAATTTCTTTAGCCTACCCAAGTGTACCCACCCCCTTTTGGGCTGTGGTTTGACTGCGTATTTTTAGGAGAAAGTTTTACTATTGATTTGATCTTAAGGCCTTTGATTTTAATCTTATCTTGTCTCATGATAAAAGTGTTTCATAGTGTGATCCAGATAACCTGGAAAAAAATTGAGTTTCGTTGTTATAGTGTACGGCAAAGATAAGCGAAAGGTATTCACATTACAAAATAAAATATATTCACTGAGTTGATTTATAGTGCTTTATGAGCGAGAATGTGTTGTTTCAGGAATTAAACGGTAGTCTTTTAGAAGAAAAAGGTATACAGTTAATTATTAAACGGGAAGACCTTTTTTTTCCAGAAATACCTGGAAATAAATGGCGAAAACTGAAGTATAATCTGGAATACGCTAAAAATGAGGAGTTTACTAGAATTTTATCTTTTGGAGGCGCCTACTCCAATCATATAGCCGCACTGGCGAGGGCGGGCGCTTTATACCGCATCACTACCATTGGCATCATCAGAGGTGAGCAAGCCAGCTCTCTAAATCCTACCCTCAAAACTGCTGCTGAAAATGGTATGCAGCTCCATTTTGTAAACCGTACGCTGTACAGGAAGTATACTCAAGGGCAAGAACTACTCTCCATACAACAGCAATACCCAGATGCCTATGTAATCCCTGAGGGAGGAACCAATCAGTTGGCTCTACAAGGCTGTGAAGAGATAGTCAATGATATTCCTGAACCTTACGACTACATATGTTGTCCAGCAGGGACAGGTGGAACTGTCAGCGGTATAATATGCGGCCTAGCGAGTAGCAAGAAAGTCTTGGCTTTTTCTGCTTTAAAAGGAGATTTTTTAAAATCGGAGATCAATCAATTTGTGCAAGAGCGCGCTCAGACCAACTACACCAATTATGAGCTCATCACAGCATACCACTTTGGTGGATATGCCAAGTACAAGGAATCGCTACTGGACTTCATTAAGTCTTTCTATCAGGACTACAACATCCCTCTGGATCCTGTCTACACTGGAAAAATGATGTATGGAATTTTTGATATGATCGCTCAAGATTATTTTAAGCCTGGAAGTAAGATCATTGCCGTCCATACTGGAGGTTTGCAAGGTATTGCTGGATTTAATGAGCGGTTTGGGACTGATCTGCCGCAGTGAGTTTGAAGCGCGGACAGCACAAAAAAAATGTCCATAAGAGAATGTTTTTTCTCTTATGGACATATTTTGTGTCTACTTATAAACATCTGGGCTACCTCTATTTTATCTTACCCTACGTTTTCTTTGCCCGTCTTTATATTCTACAATAAATGCTCTTGTGAAGCCATTGGTGCGAGCACTATCTAAGGCCGCTTTGGCTTTTGCTTCTGAACTAAACGCTCCCATTAAGACTCTAGTCCATCCTTTCTCCTCGATGTATTCTGTCTCCAAATCTAGTCCAAGGTTTCTAACCCCGTCGTATCTACGGTTACTTGGGTTGTGGTATTCTACCGTGATCAACTGTACTTTGTACC
>CAKZVJ010000039.1 GCA_937923345.1 uncultured Saprospiraceae bacterium | reverse complement strand
CAAAAAAGGAAACACCGAAGGCACCGAAGCATCCCAAACGAGTACAAGGCACTGAAGAAAAAAAGACAAAAGCACACAAGCTGCTTAAAGAACAATTGAGAGGAGCCTTCGGTGCCTTGTTGTCGTGAGAACAGTCTTCGGTGCCTCCCCAGAGTCGGGACAAGTTACGGTGGTAAAACGAACAAGCTGCTCAAGATACAAGCCACTCAAGAAAATTCTCTTTCTTAACCCTCCTTCCAAAAAAATTCTAAGCTTTTAAATTAATACATTTGCACACTATTAATTAAAAAGCATTTAAAAATATCTTTGACGCCATGCCTCGATATAGCGACTACACCACTTATCTACAAGATCTCCAACAAGGAAGTATCACCTGCGTCGAAATGCTCGAATACTACTTTGGCAAAATCGAAGAGAGCAAAAGCAACAACATATATATAGAGGTATTCAAAGAAGAAGCCCTCGCCAAGGCTCAAGCCCTCGACCAAAAGGAGGGCCCTAAAGGGAGACTCTTCGGCATGGTCATTAGCATCAAAGACAATATTTGCTACGCTGGAAAGTCCTCGACCGCAGCATCCAAAATTCTCGAAGGATTTGTTTCCACCTATACTGCAACCGCAATCGAAAAACTCGAAGCAGAAGATGCTATCATCATCGGTAGAGTCAACTGTGATGAATTTGGGATGGGCTCCGCGAGCAGCCACTCTACTTATGGCCAGGTAAAGCACCCAGCTAATCCAGCGCATGTGCCAGGCGGTTCCTCCGGTGGTTGTGCCGCCGCAGTACTTGCGGATACTTGTCTAGCCTCTATCGGAACAGATACAGGAGGCTCAGTCAGACAGCCCGCTGCCTTTTGTGGATTGGTAGGTGCCAAGCCGAGTTATGGCAGTATTTCTAGATACGGCATCATCGCCTATGCGTCTTCTTTTGATCAGGTCGGAGTGATTACTCATCAAGTAACCGAAGCACAATTGTTGCTCGACATCATGAGCGGTGTAGATGATAAAGACCCTACCACAGTCGATCAAAACCAGATAGCCAAGCCAAGTTTTGATAAGCAGACAAAACTCAAAGTCGCCTACTTTCACGATGCCTTTCACTCCGACGGTCTCGACCCTCGTATCCAAAAGGAAAGCCTTCAATATTTAGATCAAGTCCGAGCCCAAGGCCACACCGTAGAGGCCGTACCCTTTGAGTATCTCGACTTGCTGGTCCCTACTTATTATGTACTTACTACTGCAGAGGCCTCTTCCAATCTAGCTCGCTTTGATGGAGTGCGATATGGGTATCGAGCCCCAGACACCAAGAACCTAGAAGAGTTATACCGAAAAACACGCACTGCAGGATTTGGAGCAGAGGTTAAGCGACGCATCATGCTCGGCACTTACGTCCTCAGCGCCTCCTACTATGACGCCTATTATACAAAGGCTCAAAAAACAAGAAGACTGATCGCAGATCGTATGATCGAAATATTCGATACCTATGACTGTCTGCTTCTGCCGACTGCGCCCGTTTTCCCATGGAAAATAGGGGCCAAAATGGACGATCCAGTCTCCGTTTACCTTGCCGATATTTTTACCGTCCTAGCGAACATTATTGGCAGCCCGGCCGTTTCTATTCCGTTGTTATCACATGATAATGATTTTAATGTCAACATCCAGATTTTGACTGCAAAGCATAAGGAATCCCATTTATTTGGCATTATCAACTCTTTGCAGAATTAAATTCTAAGTTGAAATTATTTTTGGTCGCAAACCATATTATATTAGGAATTATATTCTATGTTTGTGCTTCCTTCCAAGAAATAATATAGATTAACTCGTTATTTAAAAAGGAATAGAATGCTTCGGCATTTTGCTAAAGAAACTATGAACTATCTATTGAAACACTTTAAAGGAGTATGCTTCCTATTGGTTTGCGTTCTACATCTACCGGCTATGGCCGCAGCGGATGAGACGCAAATCGGAAACGACCCTTACTCAAGCAACGTCATTATCGAGCGCTTCAGTGAGATGAATTTGGAAGTAGATGTTAGGCTCACCAAAAATGTAAAAAGCTATATCAGAGACTATACCTTACTTGCTCGCAAATCCAGTGAGCAAGCCTTAGGTAAGGCCACCCTTTACTTCCCCATCTTTGAAGAACTCAACAATGCATTTGGTTTACCAGATGAGTTGAAGTATCTCATGGTGATCGAATCTTCTCTCAAGCCGGACGCTGCGTCTAAGGTAGGGGCTAGAGGACTATGGCAGTTGATGCCTGCGACAGCGCGCGCACACGGCTTGGAGATCAATGATTATGTAGACGAAAGATCTGATCCATTCCGCTCTACCAATGCGGCTCTAAAGCACTTGACAGATTTGTTTGACGAGTTTGGGGATTGGACATTGGTGATCGCGGCCTACAACTGTGGTAACGGACGCATGCGCTCTGCCATCAAAAAAGGAAAAAGCAAAAACTTCTGGAAGATCAAAAAGTACTTGCCTAGACAGACCCAAGATTATAT
>CAKZVJ010000038.1 GCA_937923345.1 uncultured Saprospiraceae bacterium | reverse complement strand
ACCTCCAGAAAATAAAATTCCTCTCCTACCAATATATAATCAAAACGCACCATCCCTTTACACTGCAGCGACTCATAGAGTTTACGTGATTGCGCTTGACACTTCAGCGTCAGCTCCTCTGACAAATCCGCCGGAGTGACCTCATCACTTTCATTTTTATACTTTGCCTCGTAATCAAAGAAATCCTTATGTGGTATAATCTCTGTGACGGGCATCACCTTTATGCCATCTGTCCCACAGTATACCCCGTTGCTAAATTCTCGCCCTTTGAGATACTCTTCCACTATAACCTCTTCATCGTATTCGAAAGCTTTTTGAATCGCAGCCGTGTAGTCTTCATCCGCACTTACCATGCTCACCCCGTAGCTACTACCATTTTTATTAGGCTTCACAAAAAGACTACTACCGGTAAGTGCAGAAAGTTTTTCCATCTCTGGATTCGCCTTATGCAGCAAAACTGACTTGGCCATCGGTATACCCTGTCCATGCAGATACCGCTTGCAGGCTTGCTTATCAAAAGTGAGCGCAGAAGTAAAATGATCACAACCTACATATGGAACATCCATGAGCTCAAGATAGGCCTGCAACTTCCCATCCTCAGCAGGTGTCCCGTGAAGATATAAAATCACCAAATCAAAGCGCAGGTTGCCCTCCATGAGTTCCATCCGAAAGGTATTTAAGTCCACCTTAAACCCGCAGGTTTCATCTACAAGTTTTCCCCAGCTATAGTTGAGCAGATACGATTCATACTTCTCCTTGTCCAGATGATTGATGATGGTCGTTGCGCTTTTTAGAGATATTTCACGCTCGGCATTATCGCCTCCCGTGATTACTGCTATCTTCAATTTATTATTGTGCTGCATTTGCATCAAGGTTTTGTAACTTGCTTTTTCATTAAGGTAAAGTATCTAACGCCAACATAAGGACATTTCTGTTAGACACACACAAAAATAAACGAAATGCGAAATCAATTTATAGTATTCTCCACTCTTTCTTTAGTGATTACTGCCGCAATTGCTTTTTTTCTTTGGACCCCTATGTGGATCGTCTTCTTTGTGCTAGTGCCGCTTATACTTTTAGGCCTATATGATTATTTTCAAAAAGCCAATGTCATACGCAGAAATTTCCCCCTGCTTGGTCGAGGTCGTCATCTTATGGAAGAACTCCGACCCAAGATACAACAGTATTTTATTGAGCCAGATACGGAGGGGAAACCCTTCAATAGATTGGAACGAGAAATGATTTATGCGCGCGCCAACAAGTCACTTGACACGACTCCCTTTGGCACACAGATGGATTTGTATGCCGAAGGCTACGAATGGATGAATCACTCGATCGCGTCACTCGACCCACACCATCTCGATCCTGACCCAAGAGTCACCATTGGGGGACCATACTGCAAGCAACCCTACTCTGCATCGATGCTCAACATATCGGCGATGAGTTTTGGTTCTTTGAGCAGTGCTGCCATAGAGGCATTGAACGGAGGCGCCAAGATTAGAAATTTTGCACACAACACGGGAGAGGGCGGAATCTCTCCCTACCATGATAAATATGGTGGAGACCTAATCTACCAAATCGGTACAGGCTACTTCGGCTGCCGTGCCAAAGATGGCAATATCGACTGGGACGCATACGTGGAGCGCACCAAAGCAGACAATGTCAAGATGATAGAACTCAAATTGTCTCAAGGGGCTAAACCAGGTCACGGCGGGATTCTTCCTGCCAAAAAAGTAACCCCAGAGATTGCCAAGATAAGAGGTATCGAACAAGGCAAAGATGTGCACTCCCCACCCTACCACAAATCATTTGACAGCCCCATAGGACTGCTCAAAGTCATCCGTAAGATGCAAGACCTCAGCGGTGGCAAACCCGTTGGCTTTAAATTTTGTGTGGGTTCCAAGTCGGAATTTTTCGCCATCTGCAAAGCGATGGTAGAGACCAAGATTACCCCTGACTTTATTTCTGTTGATGGAGGCGAAGGAGGTACCGGTGCAGCGCCCTTGGAGTTTTCCAATTTTGTAGGCATGCCATTCAAAGAAGGCCTCGTCTTCGTCCATGATGCCCTAGTCGGTTACGGGCTCAAAAAGGATATCAAAATTATTACCAGTGGAAAAATCACCTCTGGCTTTGACATGTATAGAGCAATTGCTCTGGGTGCAGATTTGTGCTACAGTGCTCGCGCCATGATGCTTTCCCTTGGCTGTATTCAAGCATTGGAATGCAACAAAAATACTTGCCCTACGGGCGTTGCGACCCAGATTCCATCGCTAGTGGCGGGGCTAGTCGTCTCCGATAAAAAAGTAAAAGTAGCCTCTTTTCACAAGGAGACCATTGAGAGTTTTGTGGAGCTCCTGGCTGCATCAGGCTTGCAAGAACCAGCCCAGATCAATCGTCGGCTCATCAATCGTCGTGTCTTTATGAACCTCACGAAAAACTACGCAGAGATATACCCCTACGTAGAGGAAGGCTGCTTTTTAACGGGGCAGAACATCCCTGATATATATCGTCATGATCTAGAATTTGCAACTGCCAAATCCTTTGCGTAACTTCA
>CAKZVJ010000037.1 GCA_937923345.1 uncultured Saprospiraceae bacterium | reverse complement strand
TCGCGATCAAAAGTGAAATGAACGCAGGGATCCTCAAATACAAAATCAAAAAAAGTAATATAATAATACCTCCTGCGATAGCGAGAAATAAACTGGTCTGCGTAGAAAATATGGCGAGAAATAAGGTGGTATTCATTGGTTGTATTTTTTAGGACTGCGCGTTATGTATTCCATATCGTATGGTATTTTTTGCCGCTGGTATCGTCTACCCGTTCGTAAGTGTGCGCGCCAAAGTAGTCACGCTGTGCTTGTATCATATTGGCACTAGATTGTTTTTGGGTATAGGTCTGTAGATACTGCAAGGAAGCCAAATGACAAGGAATAGCTAGGCCTAAGGGTAAGGCCTCTACTGCAAATTTCATCAGTGACTCATAATTCGTTTTTACTATCTGCACCAAATCGGGATGATCCAAAATCAGAGGCCCTTGTCGCAACACCGCTATCAAGTCCTCCATCAGCTTAGACCGAATGATGCAGCCGTTGGTCCATATCTGCGCCAAGTCTGCATACTGTATATCCCAATCATATTCTTGAGATGCCGCGGCTATCAAATGAAATCCCTGATGATGATTGATGATGCGTGCGGCCCGATAGGCGCCTTCGATGGCTTCTAAAGAAATTGCTTTTTCATTTTGAGGTATACTATATATGCTATCACTTTTTTCTCTTTGGGATTTGAAGGCTGACTGATAGCGTGCAAATAGCGCCCCCGTGATGGTGGGTATCGGTACGCCCAATTCGCTCGCTGCGATGGTGGTCCAGCTGCCCGTACCTTTATTCCCCGCCTTATCCAAAATCAAATCTATGAGCCAAGTGTCCCCTTCTTTCTTTCGGAGGATATCCACTGAAATTTCTAGCAAGTAGCTCGCCAAATCGGTCCCTAACCATGTCTCAAAAATATCCGCAATGGCATCAGGGGTCATACCACTCCCTCTACGCAAGACATCATAGGTCTCCGCGATGAGTTGCATCTCTGCATACTCAATACCATTGTGCACCATCTTCACAAAGTGGCCTGCTCCACCTGCACCGATATAGGCGCAGCACTTAGTTTTCAAAGGGCTAATGGCCGCAATTTCTTCCACATATTTTTGCACAATCTTATAAGCTTCTGGTGAGCCCCCAATCATAATTGAAGGCCCTTTCAATGCACCTTCTTCGCCACCTGAAACACCCGCGCCTACAAAATGGATACCCTCACTTTTTAATTTCGCGCTGCGTTTTTCTGTTTCTTTATAGTGCGCATTGCCTCCATCTATGAGCACATCACCTGCATCCAACATGGGTATCAGCGTATCCATCATTTGATCTACGGCAGCCCCAGCAGGTATCATCAAAAATATTTTTCTGGGAGATGCTAAGGAATCTACAAAGGCCCATAAATCTTGAAACCCTAAAGCACCTTGCAGTTCGTCATACTGCCCCACAAAATCCATCGCCACTTTTTCTTCTGCCCCCTGCACATAGCGATTAAATAGCGACAAGCGAAAACCACGACTGGCAAAATTACGACTAAGACTCTTTCCCATCACCCCTAGGCCGACCAGTCCAAACTCAGACTTCGGAATTTCTATTTTCTTTTGGAGACGCGCTACGATATCCTTTAGCGTATTTACCACATCTACATGCTCACCATATGCGGGTGGCTCTAGTGTATCAAACTGTGATTGCAATAATGTTGGCGAGAAAAAATGTTCCTCTCTAGCTTGTATTCTTTTGGTTATCAACTCACGGGATCCATGTAGGTATACCCACGTACATTGCCCTTCGATTTCGTTTACCAATTTTTCTCGATACACTTCTTTGAGTGCGCTGCAAGCGATGATCAAACTACTCTTCTCCAATGATTTTTTTGCGAAGGCATTGACGGCCTCTAGCCATCCCCAACGGTCTGCATCTTGCAGTGCTTGACCATTAGACATCTTGTCGATATTCGCCTGCGGATGAAAAGCATCTCCGTCATAAAATGCTAGCCCTAGCACTTCTCCAAGTGCTTGCCCCACGGTGCTCTTCCCGCTTCCCGAGACACCCATCACATATATTACTTGATGCTGTTTGCTTCCATCCATTATTGCCTGTCATTTGTCTAGCAAGTCTAAGCATATTATATCTAAAATAATAAAAATGCTCGGTATACTTATCCAGTGTGGGGATCATACCGACTCCGATGAAAAATCGGAGCGGCACCACGTCGTCCGCTGTATCCCGACGAAAAAAGTCGGGATGCCGCTACCACCGTTTGCTCTTGCGCTCTCCGAGCGACTCGCTTTGGCACCTGCGGTGCGTCGCATCTGTTTTATATACCCTCATTCTATGATTAAACCATACTTATCTAATAGTCGAATGACTTCAGACGCTGAGAACCTCGCCCCTTTAAGTTTATTGATGTCAGGGTCAATGGTAAAATTTGTAGCCCCAATCAGATTGGCCTTTTCTAAATTGGTATAACGGAATACGGTTCTTTCCAAGTTGCAATCACTCAACACAGCATCACTCAGGTCAGCTTCTCCAAAGTCGGCCTCGCTAAGATTGCAATGCTCAAAACTACATTGTCTCAAATCCATTTTATAAAAAATACTGTGCTGCAGGATACAGCGCTTACAATGCATCTCAAATCCAAAATCACTACAGGTATCAAATGACAGCCCGAGCATTTTACATTCTTCAAATTTCGCATTTTGAAAAGAGGTCTTATCTATTTTGGCATTGCTCAGATTGCAAGCTGTAAAAGTGGAATCTATAAATCTAAATTAGATAAGGCAACATTAGAAAAATTGCATTACCTATACTCATAGTAAATTGGTTTGGGAAAATTTGACGGGAATTATTTTGGATGCAGACAAGGCAAAAATTTACGGAATAGCCTTAGCTATTGCGGAAATTTTTAACGA
>CAKZVJ010000036.1 GCA_937923345.1 uncultured Saprospiraceae bacterium | reverse complement strand
TGAAAAGTGGAACATGTGAATGCCGCATTTATAATTTATAATTAAGGCTGTTCAGAAAAAAATCAAACCACTTTTTCTGTTGAGTAAATATCACAATGAGCTTTCCGAGCGTGTGCGAAACCACCAGAACTTGTCCCGACTCTCGGGAGTTCACCATAAGCATCTCTCATTTGTACAAGACACCATAGAAAACTTTGGTGACTTGTACAAGTGAGCTTTGACTTTGGATTTCCTTTGGTGGTTTCGCCAGCGCTAGCTTAGCTTATGTTATAATAATCGTGAACTACATGAGTAATTTAAAAAAATTAGAATAAAAAATACTGCAACAATTTTTCTGAACACTCCTAATTTATAATTCACAATTTATAATTAAAAAGGCACTTCTAACAGCCAAAACCTAAGACCTCGATCTATCAGTCCCATTCCACCTTATCCCAAGTCAGCTCGTCTATACTTCGCCATATAAAATAAGCAATAGTCGCTAAGATGAAAGCCCCTAGGCCTAGAAACAGTACCCTGCCAACCAACAAAAAGTAATGCATCAAAACAATGCCTATGATCATAACCCAAAGTAAAAACATGGATAAAAAATTGGAGCCATTTTGTAAATCAGACCAGGGTTTCGAAAATGGTGGGCTTTTGAAATAAATCTTTAACCACAATACATTTAGAAACAGTAAAACTAATCCGCCAAAGAGAAAATCATCGATAATTTGCACCCCCCATATCCCAAAGGATACGGCAAGTAAAATCAACCAAGCTGGCAAAATAAATTTTACACAGACTACTTTGTACAACGCATATAAAAGCGACTTTGGATGTGCAGTAGGCGTTGCCCTAAAGATCCAGGTCTGACTAGGCATCTCCGAATACAGCGCATGTGACAAAGCTGTATATCCCAAAAAAGCAATAATGTAAATCGCAAACACATAATAATCTCCCGCCTGTATTTCTGCATAGCGCTCTGCCAATGAACCCTCTCCTCTCACAAAACCAGTACCTATCATAATGGGAACGTAAGCTAATATTGGATAAGTCTTGAGCTTGAATTTTCTATCCCGACTCAAATACCTGTAACAAAACTTGAACACCGCCTTCTCCTCCAGATTACTACATAAAAAAGAAGCTATACGATCTAGCATGCCCTTATCTCCTGTATTTTTTACTGGTTGGATTGCTGTCTTTTCTTCTATCGCCAGATTGGCGCTAAACATGTGCTGACCAAAATCCCGCGACAAATACGTACTTATGAAAAACATGGATCCGATGGTACCTACTATTGCTAAGGCAACATACCCAAATATCTGTGTATTGTATTCCTGGTTGATCAACAAGTCCCATATCGCTGCTATCCATGCAGGTGGTGCTAAATAACTGAACCACGAAGCATAAATATATGCATTTCCCAACTCCCCAAAGTCTATCAGTTTAGGCAGTAGATAATAGCCGGTCAATATGAGTACCATGAAAATAATCTGCATATTATTAATCATGTTCTTCACCTTCGCCGCAGAAACATATTTGATGATGGCTAGATAGAAAAGCGTCACCAAACTCACAGACATAACCAATGTCATTATAGCCTGCAGGATAAAAACAAGCAGGCCCAATTTATCATTGATGAACCAATACACCAGGGCTGGAAAAATAAAAGCCAAGGCTTGTTTACTCAAGTAAATGAGGATGCGTAATATTCTCGAGATCGACAAGGTGCTGTCATTGACTGGGGTAGGCAGTAGCGTGTAGCTGTCTTTGGGGTCCACGAGCACATCTGAAAAATCCATCACCACCGTCATAGATAATAATACCATCCAAAGCCCAAAATACAGGGTAAGGCCCGTAGGTATATGGGCAAATAGAAGCATCGGAGCCAGCATCAATAAGCCAAACAATGCCATGAATGCCATGGCTATATACTGCACATACGAATCCGAGTAGGTTGCCATACCGGTTAACAATCCTGACTTACGGCGAGAATCCACTAATAATTTGGCCTTCAATATAGCATGCAGATGATTGAGGTCAGCGCCCATACTTTTCCAAAGGGGATTGAGTACGCTGACTAATCCTAAAATAAGTCTATTCATTGGGGGCCTTTATTGTTGGATCAAAAAAACTATTCGCGTCCCCTCGCCTAAGATGCCCTCCGGTGAGTTGTGAAAATATATTTTCTAGCGTATCTCCATATTTATTTTTGAGCGTAGCAAAATCTCCATCCGCGAAGATCGTACCTGCATTCAGCAATATTATTCTATCCGATATCTTCTCTACCACATCCATGATGTGTGAAGAATAAAAAATAGTCGCTCCATCTGCCGCCAACTTGCTGATGATGTCCTTGACCATAATGACGGAGTTGGCATCCAAACCAGTGAGCGGTTCATCTAAAAAAATAATTTTGGGTTGATGCATAAGGCCAGAGACCAAGAGTACTTTCTGTCGCATCCCTTTAGAGAAGGACTCCATACGGTCATCAAGATTTTTGGCAAGGCCCAGGGAGCCGAGCATTCTAGTAGCGCGTTCTTTGATGAGGTCCTCTTCCATTCCATGCAAGGCCCCTATCAACTCCAAAAATTCCATGGGGGTCAATAGATTATATATTTCCGTGACCTCGGGTACATAACCAATCATCCGCTTTACCGCTAGGGGATCTTCTTTCACATTGATCCCGTTGATGAGAACTTCTCCCTCAAAGTGATTATCCAAACCCGCTAAGATCCGAACGGTCGTTGACTTACCCGCTCCGTTGGGCCCGATATAACCGATGACTTGGCCGGGTTCGATTTCTAGATTGATTCCTCGCAGCACCCGATTTCGACCGTAGGCTTTGTTTAAATTTTTGATGGAAATGATAGACATAAAATTCTATTTGTTGTTTTTGTTTTACCAGTGACAATATAACAATTTTACTTTATGACCTTGGCTTCTCTGTCTTGAAATCTACTGCTAAACTGTTTGGGGAAAATAAATGTAAAACTGAAAAAGCTAGGTGTCTAGGTGTCTAGGTGTCTAGGTGTCTAGGTGTCTAGGTGTCTAGGTGTCTAGGTGTCTAGGTGTCTAGGTAAATAAATGTAAAACCGAAAAATGTAAAATGTAAAATGTAAAAAAGTAAAAGCTAGTTGCTTGATGCTTGATGCTTGATGCTAGTTGCTTGATGCTTGATGCTTGATGCTAGATGCTAGTTGCTAGACGCTAGACGCTAGACGCTAGACGCCCGGATAAAGCGCTTAAAGGAGTAAAAGATAACAAATCCATTCTCCGCGATAGAGGTAGTAGCTAGATCCCGAATGGCGAGGGGCGGTGCGTTGGGATTGAGGGATAGTCCAAGCATTTTCGCGCAGGACCGACCGTCAGGGAGTAGCGGATGGCTCGACTCCGACTTTTCGTCGGAGGATCGCCCAAATAATAAAAAATAGAGAGAGGGAAGGAATTATAAATTGTAAATTATAAATTATAAACGCTGTTTTAGTGAAGCCTCAATAAATGTGAAACCGCCCCCTTGCGGGAATTATAAATTATGAATGATAAATGATAAACGCTGTGTTAGTGAAGCCCCAATAAATGTGAAACCGAAATATCTTAAATGTAAAATGTAAAAGCTAAAGGCTAACAGCTAATACCTAATCCCTTTCTCAAGACTTGCTCATCACTTTTCTCCAGCCAAAATAAATGACTGCAAAAATAATTAAGAACATTATTCCCACTTGGTGGATAGGCATATAGGAGAACACAATCATGCGCATTTTGCCTATAATGGCAACGAGAATACTCGACGCGATAACCATAATGATGAAGCCAGAAATCTTTGCAAAACCAGGGACTCTATCTAGAGAAACATTGGACTTGATGATGGACAAAGTTGCTACCATAGAGATGACT